>JAAYFC010000049.1 GCA_012728435.1 Clostridiales bacterium
AGGCGTTGAGATGGTGATGCCCGGTGACAACGTGCAGATGGAAGTGGAGTTGATTACCCCCATCGCGATTGAGCAGGGCCTGCGCTTTGCGATTCGTGAAGGCGGCCACACCGTGGGAAGCGGTGCTGTTGCCCGCGTGATCGAAGGCTAAGATTCTCCCTGTCTGAAAGAAAGAGGTAGTACCAATGGCAGTGAAAGACGCACGCGCAAACATCGTTCTGGCTTGTACAGAGTGCAAGCAGCGCAATTACAACACCATCAAGAACAAAAAGAACAACCCCGAGCGCATCGAGCTGTCCAAATTTTGCCGTTTCTGCAAAAAGCACACAGCCCACCGCGAAACGAGGTAAGCGATATGTCTGAAGCCAAACGCAAACCAGTCAAGAAAGAGAAGCTGAGCGTGATGGACAAGGTTCTGGCATTTTTCAAGAACCTGCCAAAGAACATCGCGAAGCCCTTTATGAATACCTGGCGTGAGCTGCGCAAGGTGACCTGGCCGACCAGGGAAAACCTGATCAACTCCACCTTGCTTGTGCTGGCGTTCATGGTCTTCATGGGTGTTGTCATCGGTCTGCTGGATATGGGCTCCACCGAGGTGGTCAAGCTGCTATCCAGGCTGGCCGGCTGATAGGAGAGGTCATGTCGCAACAGGATTTAAACCCAAACGCTCAGACGCCTGCCTGGTATGTTGTACATACCTATTCCGGCTATGAAAACAAGGTGAAAGACAACCTGGAGAAGGCCGCGGAAAACAACCGCATGCAGCATTTAATCCAGGAAGTCGAAGTGCCGATGGAAGAAATCGCCGAGATTAAAAATGGCAAGCGCATTGTGACCCAACATAAAACCTTCCCTGGTTATGTACTGGTGAAGATGATCATCACCAGCGAATCCTGGTACGTCGTGCGCAACACGCGCGGGGTAACCGGGTTTGTAGGCCCGGAAAGCAAGCCGGTCCCGCTGACGGATGAGGAGTTTGAAACCATGATGAGCAGCCAGCCCCAGGCGGAAGCCACCAAGCTGGTTGTGGGGGAGGAAATCCGCATTCTTTCTGGTCCCCTGGAAAACTTCACCGGCATTGTAGAAGCAGTGGACGTAATCCACGGCAAATTGCAGGTTAAGGTGAAAATGTTCCTGGGCCGCGAGATGCAGGTTGAGATTGAACTGGATCAGACGGAAAAAGTCGTCTGATTCAAAAGGAAAGCGTGCTTTCCGTGGGAGGCGTTGATACGCCGCCATAACCACATCACTTGAGGAGGAGCCAATCATGGCAAAGAAAGTAATCGCAGTCATCAAACTGCAAGTGGACGCAGCCAAAGCAACCCCCGCGCCGCCCATCGGGCCCGCGCTGGGTCAGCATGGCGTGAACATCCCCGGTTTCTGCAAGGAGTTTAACGAGCGTACAGCCAAGCAGGCTGGATACATCATCCCGGTTGTCATCACCGTGTACGCGGATAGATCCTTTACCTTTATCACCAAGACACCCCCGGTGCCGGTGCTGATCAAAAAAGCGCTGAACATCGAAAGTGGCAGTGATACCCCCAACAAAACCAAGGTTGCCCAGCTCACACAGGACCAGGTCCGCGAGATTGCAACCACCAAAATGGTAGACCTGAATGCTTCAAGTATCGAAGCGGCGATGAGCATGGTCAAAGGCACTGCCCGCAGCATGGGCGTCACCGTCGAGGAATAAAGGAAGAAAGTGGGAGGACTTCGGGCCGCTAGTACCACAAGGAGGAATTGAACATGAAACGTGGCAAGAAATATCTTGAGTCAAAAAAGCTCATCGATGACACCAAAGCCTATGATCCAGCCGAGGCGATTTCCCTGGTAAAACAAATTGGCAAAGCCAAGTTTGACGAAACTGTGGAGTTGTCCATCCGCCTGGGTGTCGACCCCCGTCACGCTGAACAGCAGGTGCGCGGTGCGGTTATCCTGCCCCATGGCACTGGCCGCGTGGTGCGCGTGCTGGTGTTCGCCAAGGGCGAAAAAGCAGAGGAAGCCCGGGCTGCCGGCGCTGACTATGTGGGTGATGACGACCTGGTCGAAAAGATTCGCACCGAGAACTGGTTCGAGTTTGACGTCTGTGTCGCCAGCCCTGACATGATGGGTACCGTCGGTAAGATCGGCCGTATTTTAGGGCCCAAGGGGCTCATGCCCAACCCCAAATCCGGCACCGTAACGCCTGATGTCGCCAAGGCAATTGAGGACATCAAGGGTGGTAAAGTGGAGTATCGCATCGACAAGAGCGCGATTGCACACTGCCCCATCGGCAAGGTCTCCTTCCAGGAGGAACAGTTGATTGAGAACCTGAACACCCTGATGGACGCGGTTGTCAAAGCCCGCCCCACCAGCGCGAAAGGCACCTATCTGCGCTCCCTCTACCTGAGCACCACGATGGGCCCATCCATCCGCTTAAACCCCGCGCGGTTCCTGGGCAGGTAAGCAGCCGAAGCCAGGCAATCACCGCATCACTTAATCCGAGCCTTGTAGTAATACAGGGCTCGGTTTTTCCTGTAACAAGCAAAAGGAACCACCGCGTTCTTTCGGTGGTTCCTAATTGATTATATGGGAGATTACTCTTCCGTCTTCTCAGGCTCCTCGGTTTCTTCAACCGCTTCCTCAACTGCTTCGACAACTTCTTCAGCAGTCTCTTCAGCTTCTTCGACGGCTTCTTCAGCAGTCTCTTCCGCTTCTTCGACGACTTCTTCAGCCTTGACTTCCTGCGCTTCCAGCTCCTCGCGGGCTTTGCGCATGGCCAGTTCCAGGGCAGTCTCTACCCGGGGCTCAGAGGTGGTAAGGACAGGAGCTGCTGCGGCAGCGGCAACGGGGGAGTAGTCCACTGCTTCGCTGGTTTGCGGCGCGGGCGCTTCTTCCTGGAAGTATTCCAGGGTGCTGTCCTGCATTGCTTCGCGGATGGACAAGCTGATGCGCTTGGCGTCCGGATCCACAGACAGGACCTTCACATTCACTTCCTGGCCAGGCTGGACGACGTCCTCAATGCGCTCAATACGGGTGGGCGCAACCTGGGAAATATGCACCAGGCCATCTACGCCAGGCTCCAGCTCGATGAACGCGCCGAAGGGGCGGATGCGGACGATTTTGCGGGTCAGGATGGCGCCAACGGGATAGTTTTCTTCCACGTTGTCCCAGGGACGCGGCTGCAGCTGCTTATAGCCCAGGGCGATGCGGTCACGCTCGCGGTCCAGCGACAGGATCTTGACGTCGATTTCTTCGTTCGCTGTCAGCACATCGCTGGGGTTGACAGAGCGGCTCCAGCTCAGGTCGGATACGTGAATCAAACCGTCCACGCCGCCCAAGTCCACAAAGGCGCCAAAGTTGGTGAAGCGGCGGACAATGCCCTTGACAACGGCGCCTTCTTCAAGCTGTGCCCACACAGCTTCCTTGATGGCGGCGTTCTGAATCGCGAGAGCTTCCTTGCGGCTGGCCACCACGCGTTTCTTGACCTCGTCCACTTCGATAATCTTCAGCTTCATTTCCTGGCCGACAAACTGGGAGATCTTCTCCACATAGCGCTGGGCCAGATGGGATGCGGGGATAAAGGCGCGTACGCCCTCGATGTTGGCCAGCAGCCCGCCCTTGACGGCCTCACGGCCCACGGCGTCCACCAGCTCACCGGCTTCGTACTTCTCCATAAGCGCCGCCCACACCTTGCGGTTGACGATGTTGCGCTGGGAGAGGATCACATTGCCTTCGCCATCGTTGACTTTGACGACTTCAACCTCGATTTCGTCGCCAAGCTCGATATCCTTGTCTACCATCTCGTCGCGCTTGAGCAGCCCATCAGACTTATAGTCGATGTTGACACAGACTTCGTCATCAGTGATCTGGATGACTTTGCCCGTGATGGTCTGGCCGGTGCGGATGCGGGACATGCTGGCAGCCACTTCATCCATGAAGCTGGGTTCGGGCTTGGGTGCTTCCTCAGCAGCCATCTCAGGTGTCTGTGCACTTTCGGCGACTTCTTCCACTGCCTCAGCGACCGCTTCAGCAGGCGCTTCAACGGCTTCCTCCACTGCCTCTTTCGCCTCTTCCACGGCTTCTTCCGCTTGTTCTACAGCGTCAGCGGCCGCGTCTTTGGCGTCTTCCACGGCTTTGGTTGCATCTTCCACAACCTCTTCCACCGTGTCCTTGACAGCTTCTGTCGCTTCCTGTGCTGCTTTGGCGGTCTTATCAACCACATCAGCAACGGTTTCCTGAACGTCTACCTGCTCAGGGGTTTCGGGGTTCATGTTCTGTCCATTGAGTTCCTTGTCGTTCATAAAGTCAACAACCTCCTTAAGTGACCACGCCGGTGTAGACGCACCAGCGGTGATGCCTATCCATTCATTCGCAGGATCAAACGCGATGCCTTTTAGCTGGCTTGCCTGCTCAATCAAGTAAGTTTGCGGGCACCATTTCTGGCAGGTTTCCGCAAGTTTCCTGGTGTTCGCGCTGTGTTTGCCGCCCACGACAATCATCTTGTCGCAACGCTTTGCCAGCTCTTCCGCCTCATTTTGTCTGATGCTGGTCGCTTTGCAGATGGTGTTCTCAAACTTGATATCCGGGAACCGTCCCTGCAGCAGGCCAAGCAGCCGTTCAAACAAAGGCGGGGGAAAGGTGGTCTGGCTGACCAGCAATGCATCCTTCACGCGCTCGGGCAGATTGTTGATCTGCTCCTCGTCCTGGATGACAAAGGTCTCCCCCTGACACCAGCCGATGATGCCCTGAATCTCCGGATGTGCCGGATCACCCAGGATGATCACCGGGTTGCCGTTCTCGCTGTGTTTTGCAACCAGCTTGTGGACATGATGCACGAACGGGCAAGTGCAGTCAACAATTTTTTCAGCGTATTCCCGGGCTTTTTCGATAACTTGGGGGGCAGCGCCGTGGCTCCTGATCACCAGAATGCCATCCTTCGCGTCCTCAGGATGCACAACGGGGTGCAAGCCCTGCTCTGCCAACGCAGCAATCGCGGCTGGGTTGTGTATCAACTCACCCAATGAAAAAGCGCGTTTTCCTTGAAGTTTCGCATCCTTCGCGACGGACAGCGCCGTATTCACGGCCCTGTTGACGCCCATGCAGAATCCTGCGCTCTTTGCTACTTCAACGGGCATTTAGCTGAAAAATCTCCACCCAACTATTCTACAATATGTGAAAAACATTGTCACTCAACAGATGTTTTTTTATTGTATTTTTCATACAGGTCGGCGTACGTTTGCTGAATCCGCTTTGTCAGCGCGTCACTTGTACCTTTGTCCATGCTCTCACCTAAAAGGTCCTCATAGGCGATTGGCGGTGAAACAACCATTTTAAGCCGGCGGAAGGGCTTGGGCTGCCCGCAGATATACACCGGTAGCAGCGGTACGTGGGTGCGCAGCGCGATGAAGCTTGTGCCCGATTCTATGCTTTCCATCGGGATGCCGTGCATGCGCGTCCCTTCCGGGAAGATACCCAGCACATGACCTTCCCGAAGCACCGCGGTCGCTGCGCGCATGGCTGACAGGTCGCTGGCTTTGCGCGAAACAGCGACCATGTGCAGATGGTCCACGATCCACTTTAACACACGCGGTCTGGTCAACTCGCGTTTGCCGATGAAGTGAATCTCATACCGCTTCAGTTTGACGGCCAAGAGCAGCGGATCCATCATGCTTTGATGATTTGAGATAAGGATAAAGGGTTCAGTTACACTGGCGTGCTCATCACCTATCAGTTTGCAGGGATACAGGACCATCAATATTGGCGTTAACAACAGCCTGGCAAATTGATAAAACCAGGTGCGCGGTTTTTTGGTTTGTTCAGCTTTCATAGGCTTTATTCACAATATCCAGCATTTTTTGAAGGGACTCATCAAATCGCAGTCCCGTTGTGTCCAAGATTACGGCGTCATCAGCAGGGCGCAGCGGATCCACGGCGCGGTTTTCGTCCTGCTCATCCCGCGCCTTTAAATCCATCAGCACCTTGTGGTAATCTGCGCCCTTGCCGTCATCCAGCAGCTGCCTGTAGCGGCGCATCGCGCGCTCTTCAGCGCTGGCGGTCAAAAAGATCTTGATCTTGGCGTCTGGCAACACGACAGTGCCGATGTCCCGTCCGTCAATGAGCAGGCTGCGCTCCTTCGCGATTTGCTGCTGCAAACGCACCAGATACTTGCGCACAACGGCATGCTTAGAAACAGCTGATGCCGCGATGCCAACAGCTTCCTCACGCAAACGGCTGGTGATGTCCACGCCGTTGAGCAAGGTCACCTGCTGCCCATCTATAAAATCCACTGTGACGCGGGCGTCTTCCAGCTCAATCATGCGTTTGAGGGCATCTTCATCGTCTTGCCTGATACCCGCGTTAAGCGTATACAGTCCAATTGCGCGGTACATTGCGCCGGTATCCAGGTGAAGGATGCCCAGCGCGCCGGCAAGGGCGTCACAAAGGGAGGACTTGCCGGCGCCAACCGGCCCGTCCACCGCAATGGAAACCAGATGGTTTGCAGGCTTGGCGTTCATCAGCGCGCCATGTTCTGGGTCAAATCCCAACCCGCCAGGATGGCATTTTGATGCGATACCGCATACGGCCCGGTCAGCGCGGCTTCCTCCATCTCGCGCGGGAAGTGCACGCACAGGTGACCGGTGAGCCCGTTGTCAGCAATATAGTCGTTTTGGTGCCCATGGCTGTGGGTGGATGCCATATACACGCGCCCATCGCTAAAGATGACCCACACCGGCCGCGGCGTCCAGTTGTTGGCACCCAGCACGGAGTTCATTGTATCGGTGTCGGCCTTGGTGACGGTGGTGCCGTCAGCATGCTTACCCAGGCTATAGAAGCGGAAATTGTAATGCTTTCCGGACATAAAGTCGTAGATGACCACGTCGCGCAGGCGCTGTGCGATGGGACGGATATCTGTGTACCAGTTGGCGTAGCGTACCTCACTGGCGCGGGGTGCCTTGAAGGAGGGCGCGCTGGGCTGGGGCGCGGGTGTTGGGATGGGCGAGGGAACAATCCCGCCCAAATCCCCTGCGATAGCGGAGGTAGAACTCAACTTGGCAATCGTCAGTCTTCCGGCCAGGCCGTCCGTGGCCAGCCGGTTTTTGCTCTGAAATTCCTTGACGGCTAAGAAGGTGCGCGGACCATAAATGCCATCAGCACTGCCGGTTAAGTATTTCAGGTCAATCAGGCGCTTTTGTACATTGACCACCTCAAGCCCCTTGCTGCCAACCTTCAGGGTAATGAAGATGTCCTCCTCCGCGCTTTGCGGGGGAGTGGTTGGCCGTGCGGGGGTATTGCCAATGGCGCCTGGGTTATACAGCGCGGTCAACGTCTGGCTGCCGGCCAGGCCGTCCGCTTTGAGTTTGTTGGCGCGTTGAAAGGAGGTTACCGCAGCTGCGGTCTGTGTGCCATACTTGCCGTCAATCTGACCTGTTAAGAAGTTTAAGGTAATCAGACGCGATTGCAGCGCGCTGACCTCACTGCCGTAGGAGCCAATCTTGAGCAGACCGGTCGTTCCGCCCTGCGGCGGCTGAGGGGCAACCTCCTTGTCCGCGCCTAAGGCGTAGGCGGTGTAAAGGGTCTGCTGAGTGGCCAAATCCGCAATCCCTGTGATTGGGAGGTTATTGACTCGCTGGAAGTGCTTCACCGCTGCGATATCGTCGCTGTTATAAATGCCGTCCGGCTGGATGGTGTAATACTTCAGCTCCACCAGGCGCTGCTGCAGCCGGCTCACAGCCAGGCCGATGGTACCGTCCCGGATGATAATGACATTGTCCTCCGTTAGCGGTTCCTGGGTGGGCGGGGTTTGATCCTCAGGCGCGGTGCTGGTCCCTGCGCCCGCCGCAGTCTTAATCGCAAGCAGGGTGAAGGAATCTACTTTGCCGGTCACTTTAATCTTGTGATCCTTCTGGAAGGCGCGCACAGCCTGGGTGGTCGCCCGGGTGTATTCATAGCCGATGTTGCTATCAAAATGCTTGGTTTTAACCAGCATCTCATTGAGTTCAAACACCGCATCGCCATAGTCGCCTTCTTTCATATCCAGGCCATCAATGGGCGGCAGGGTCTTGGTATAGACCAGCTTGTTCTTGCTGTTACGTACGCGTTTTTCAAACATCAACTGCTGCAATTCCGGCAGCGCCACACCGGTTTCCCGCAGGCCGTTCTGTTTCTGGAAAGCCTTGGCGGCAGACGTGGTGCTAGGGCCAAATTTGCCGTCTATCTTGCCAGAGTAAAAGCCCAATTCAGACAGCGCGTGCTGCAGCGCGCGCACCGCGCGGCCTTGCGCGCCTGCTGCCAGTGTTTGATAGCTGAGGCGGGCGTTCTGGTTGATGTCCAGCACCTTGCCGTCCAGGTATTGCTCCGGGATGTTGACAAATTCCTTCACAACATAGCCCGAGTATTTTTTGTAGTTGACCTTTAGGTAACCGCCGTTGTCCTCCAGCACTTCCATCGTTGCGCCTTCTGGAATGGTCAGGATGCGCATGGAGGAGGTAGAGGCGCGCTTGCGCATGTTGACGGAGGCAGCCGCGGTTGTTTTATATGGATAGGTCGCTGGCGTGTCCTGTGCCTCAAAAGGGGTGGAGGGGGTGACTTCCGGCAGCACAGGTGCGGGCGGGGGAAGGGTGGCTGTGACGGTGCCGCTGCCCTGCTGTGCCTTTTCAAGCGCCTGATATGTCTTGGTGCCGACCATGCCGTCGGAGGTCAGCTTGTTGTCCTTCTGGAAGGCCTTGACTGCGTTTTGGGTGCTGGTGCCATAGTCTCCGTCGATTTTGCCGGTGTAATACTTCAGGCTTGTTAAAATCGTCTGCAGTTTGGCGACCGCGTCACCGCGGTTGCCAGGGCGGATGGTGAGCCCGGGGATGGGGGCCAGGGTCTTCACCTGCGTTTTTCTGCCGCGGCTGTCCCTGGGCTGACCCTCATACAGCAGGTGCTGGGTTGCAGCGTCGGCGATGCTGTTAACTACCAGGCTGTTCTTCGCCTGGAAGTCATTTACCGCCTTGGCGGTACCGCTGCCATATTTGCTGTCAATTGTGATGGTGTAATACCCTAACTCTTTTAGCGCTTCCTGCAGCGCTTTGACCTCAAGGCCTTCGCTGCCGGAGGACAAGGTCTTGTACTGTCCTGCCAACTTGGGGTCAATTTTGTTCTCTTTTTGGCCCGCGTCCTGCTCCGTGCTCAAAAAAGCGGAGACGACATAGCCCTTGCGGCCTTCGTACTCCACAATCTTATAGCTGCCGTCGCTTCCGGTGACCAGCACAGCATCGCCCTGGCGGATGACCGTCAGGATGGTCGCGCTGGAGGAAGGTTTCGCCCGCAGGCGCACCGAGTCCGTCGCGTGGGCGACATAGGGGAAGGTCTCTCCAGTCGCTGTGATAAGTAAACCACTTAAAAGAGCCGCCAAAAACAGGCAGAACGCTCGTTTCATAATACTTGTCTTCATGGTGACCTCCATCCTATGCCATGTACTCCAGTTTATCGTATGCCAAAAGCCTTGAATTGTCAATAAAATATTACAATTCAATGAATGTTTCTTTGCGATTTGATACGGGGCGTCTAAATCTGCTGCGCGTCCCGGGTGATCCGCAACATATAGGGCGCGTCTGACAGCGCCTGGCCAAACACATCCAAGCCATCCTTGGCATAGCGGTAGATGACCAGGGTGTCCTCGCCCTCATAGGCAATATCTAAATACCCGCGGCGCAGTACAGGACGCGATGTGCGCAGGGAAAAAGCCGCTTTGACTTTCTTTAGCGTCTCCTTGTTTTCATGTCCCCAGGGGTAGGTGCCCCTGCAAAAGGGATCTGCTGCGCCTTCCATGCCAACTTCGTCCCCATAAAACATGCTGGGGATGCCAGGCAAAGCGATGACGATGTCCAGCATCTGCAAAAAGCGCTTGGCAGCCAGATCTTTTAAGGCTTGACTCAGTTCCTTGCCGCGCCGCTGCTTTAAAGGCAGGTGGCCGTAGTCCTGCTTGACCAGCAGGTTGTGCACCCGTGCCCGGTCATGGCTGCCCAGCAGGTTCATCAGCGAGTAGAAGAAGGGGACGGGGTAGTTCTCCTGCAGGGAGCGGATTTGCCGCACCACCTGCTGGGCAGGGATTTCATGCGTCAAAAAGCGGATCAGCACTTCCCGCAGCGGGTAGTTCATCACGCTGTCCACGGTATCGCCCAGTACATAGCTGCGCATATGGCCGTAGGCCACCTTGTTGCTGGCGTCCTCCCAGACCTCGCCCAAGAGGATTGCGTCCTTGTCCTGCGCCTGCACGGCCTGGCGCAGCTCGCGCAAAAAGGGTACGGGTAATTCATCCGCCACGTCCAGCCGCCAACCGCTGGCGCCAGCCTTCACCCAATGGCGGGCGACGCCTTCCTCACCCATGATAAATTTGCGATAGCTGGCGTTTGTTTTGTTAATTTCCGGCAGCGTGGGGATGCCCCACCAGCTGGCGTATTCATTGGGGAAATTCTTAAAGTGATACCAGGGGAAATAGACCGAATCCTTGCTCTGGTAGGCGCCGATGGAGGGATAGTTGCCGTAGCGGTTGAAATACAGGCTGTCCTCACCCGTGTGGCTGAACACGCCATCCAGCAGCACCCTGATCCCCATTTCCTGCGCGTCCTTACACAGCAGCATAAAGTCCTTTTCATCACCCAGCATCGGATCAACTGTCATATAGTCGCCCGTGTCATAGCGGTGGTTGGTTCGCGCTTTGAAGATGGGGTTTAAATACAAAACAGTAATGCCCAACTCCTTCAAATAGGGCAGCTTCTGGCGGATGCCCTCCAGGTCGCCGCCGAAGAAGTCCAGGGACCAGTTGTCCCCGCTGCGCAAATCGGCAGTGATATAGGGCGCTTCATCCCACTCGGTGTGAAGAATCCTGTCCTCGCGCTCACTCACGGGCGGCTTGCTGCGGTGAAACCGGTCAGGGAAGATCTGGTACATGATGCCTTCCCGCAAAAAGGCGGGCGGCATGAAGTCCGCATCATACACAGTAATCTGGAAGGAGGGGGGGACGTCCAAATAGTGTGCGCCAACCCCGCCCAGCCGGTCCTGGTTATTGCCGTAATAAACCCAGTGCCCGCGCTCATTCAGCGCCCGAAAGTCATACCACATCAGCTGCGGTTTATTGGGCGCCTTAATCGTTGCCTCATAAGCGCCCAAGCCCAAGTCCTTCATTTGGAGCAGGTTCTCATGCCCGTTCCAGTAGCGCAGGGTGACCTGGTCAGCAAAGCCTTTGATATATAACCTTAGCGTTATCTGCGTTCCAGGTGTGACCGCGCCAGAGGGGGCTCTGCAATCAAGCTGTCTTGAGTCGTGAAAAAATTCCATGATGTATCTGTCCTTTATGTCGTTGTAGGGTTGCTTTCAGGGAAAACAGGGTTTTCGCACAAGGTCAACAGCGCGCAGCTGCCGCACAGGGGGCGCTGCGCCTTGCAGACGCGGCGGCCATGGAAAATCAGCCAATGATGGGCTTTGTTCCACAGCGCTTTTGGGATGGCTTTCATCAGCTGCTCTTCCGTCTTCTCTACGTTCTTGGCATGTGCCAGGCCCAGGCGGTTGGAGACGCGGAACACGTGGGTGTCCACCGCCATCGCAGGGATGTCAAAGGCATTGGCCAAAACCACATTGGCGGTTTTGCGGCCTACGCCCTTTAAACTCATCAGGCCTTCCATGGTGCCAGGCACCTGGCCGTCGAAGCGTTCTACTATGTCACGCGCTGCCAGCACGATGTTGGTCGCCTTGGACCGGAAGCCGCAGGAGCGCACATAGGGCAGCAAAATCTCCGGCTTTGTGTTTGCCATGTCCTGAACGGTTGGGAAATCACGAAAAACGGCCGGTGTCACCTTATTCACCTGCACGTCAGTTGACTGCGCAGAAAGCATGGTGGCTACCAGCGTTTCATAGGGATTGGTGAAGTTCAGTTCCGGCCTTGCCTTGGGGTACAGCTCTTGCAGCACAGACAGAATCTGGCTGATACGCTGGGCTTCCTGACGGTTTGATTTAGACAAATTTACTGAATACTTTCCGGTAATTGAGCAGCATAAACAAGCTGAACACCTTCACAGGATAGGTGACGGCGTTGATGATGAAACGGACGGGGTTGAAAAAGCCAAACAACTGCCAAAGCGCCCAGGTATTAAGCCCTGCATGGATGATGAGGGAAACCACCAGTTGGGACACAACGGCCTGCAGAATCAACTTGTTCCTGCCGTGTAACTCCTTGTGCAGGAACATGCCGTACACAGCGCCTTCCAAGACTGCCAGGAGCACAAAAACAAAGGAAAACCCCGTGCCCAGGTTGCTGAGGATGTCCGCAACAGCCGCGACCAGGATTGCAGGGGCAATCCCATACAGCATCCCGGCTAAAGCGACTGGTAAATAGGCAAAATGAAGCTTGAAATACCCGGAATTAATCCCCAGGAAGGTCTCAAGAAACACCGACAAAGACGCAAGCAAAGCCAATATCACCAGCGTTTTTACATTTGCCAGCTTGCTGATGTTAAGTTGTTTGCTGAGCATAGGCTCTCCTTTCAAAGTTTGATTACTCATCAGCTACCAAAAATGTTTCGGGAAACATGATGTCATGCAGCCTCTCCCGGATTTTAGTAAAATCCCCCAGTTGGCAGTCCCCGCCCGCGTAAATATAGGGCTTGACCATGCCATCAAAGGGGAGGCGCAGCTGTTCCACCTCGCTGTTGCGCAGCAGGAAGGCGACGCGCAGGGCTTCCACCAAATCCAGCATGGATATGTTGGTGGCATAGCGCTTAGTGGTGGGGTCCTTGGGCGTGACGCCAAAGGTGAAGATGCCGTTGTTGCGGATGCCGGGGTAGGTAAAGCGCTTGTCAAAAGGCTGGTCCCAAATGTTCAGCACTTTCCCAAGCAGAGCCTGTGCGTCATCCATGGTGTAATTACGGAGGTTGCCCGCAATCCCGGAAAGAACTGTCCTCACCCGCGAGGTCCGGCCAAAGTCCTGAGTTTCCTGGCTCTCAGCGGTACGGCGTTTGCGGATCCGCATGTATATCACAGCGGCGAAGCCGTTTAAGTGATACTCACCCGCCCCGCTCAGCACGGGCTCCGTGCTGTTTACCGGCACAGACCAGTGCTTTAAGTAATTCGCCTCATCGCCGGTAAGCCGGACGGTCACCCCGCCGGCCGCGTCCACAATCTCCATGATGTGGCGCCAGTCCATCAGCACATATTTATCCACCTGCAGACCAAAGTGGCGGTTGATGGTGTCCAGCAATGCCTGCGGACCAAACTGACGCACGATGCGATTGATGCGCCCAGGGTTCCCATCCGGTTTGATGACCAGCAGGTCGCGGATGATGGAAGTCACCATCACACGTCCTGAAATCTCATCAAAGGTCAGGATGACCAAGCCGTCGTTATAACCCGGATTCTCAGGATTGTTCTGCCACTTGTCCATGCCGATGAGCAGGTAGTGGTGTACGCCTGAGGGGGAGGCGGGGATGTCCTTGTCATCCACAACGGAAATGGTGTTGATTAAAAACGCTCTGTCGTTCGCGGCCAGGCCGATACCAGGCAGACAAAGAAAGAGAAGGATGAAGGCCATCAGGCCGCTGATGCCGCGTTTCATGTCGTAGGTACCTCGTATTTCTCCAGCAGCACGCCGGCTTCGTCAATCAACTCCAGCGCAAAGGGATCCGGGTAGCCCTCCTGGTACACGATGCGGCGAATGCCAGCGTTGATGATGATTTTTGCACACACCGAGCAGGGCTGGTGCGTGCAGTAAAGGGTCCCGCCATCAATGGAGATCCCCAGCTTAGCCGCTTGAATCACCGCGTTTTGCTCTGCGTGAATGGCGTAGCAAATTTCAGCGTGCGTGCCCGATGGAATGTTCAGTTTGCGCCGTAAGCAATAGCCCCGCTCCTTGCAGGTCTTGGTGCCGGCGGGGGCCCCGTTGTAGCCTGTGGTCATCACCCGCTTATCCTTCACCACCACCGCACCGATTGCGCGGCAGTCATTGAAGCAGCTGCTCCAGGTGGAGACCAGGTGTGCCATTTCCATGAATCGATGATCCCACTTATCCACAAAACCCTCCGTTAAGGTGTTAGATTGGTTCAGGCAAGTGCCTTGATTTTTTGGTTGACCCGGTGACGCAGGTTCAGCAGCCAGGCTTCCTGACGCGGATAGGCCTTCATGGTGATGGGGGCAGTCAAATCTTCGTGAATCAACGCCACCACTTCTTCCCGGCTGGTCTGCTTCTCAAGGTAAGTTAGCGCGCGCAAGTCCTGCATCGCGTGCAGGAACAGCATCAGGCGCAGGGATTCCTCCGGCTGGCCGCCCTCCCCGGGGTACACCAGGAAGGCATCCCCCGCTGGCGCAAAGCCGCTGCAGTCGGTGTTCAAATACGGGTCAATGGGGTGTGTTGAATACTGAGAGAAGTAGAAATTATACCCCCAGTGCAAAAACCCGGTCATCTGCGTTAGATACAATTGTACCCCCAATATACGCGTTCGATGCGCGGGCATGGCGATAAAAGAATTGCTTACATCCCTGTGCTGTCCTACGCAGTAGTAAGTCCAGCGCTCTGTTAAGGGCAGGTCCAAAAAGGCCTCCAGGTGGTTGGTTGCCGGCACCGGGATGACGCCTTTTGTGCCGACAAGGCACTCCGCCTCACTTAAGGCATCGATAATCTTGGCATCACCTATCAGCGGTTTTACAAGGTCTACCAGCCGCTTGTACTGGTCGCAGTCTTTGATGCCCGGCTCATCCGTGATATGGAAGTAGCAATGGTCCAGCACGTCCAGGTATTCAAGCTCCTTGGTAAGCGCCGGCAGGTACGCTGAGAGGAATTTGACGTATTCCGGGTCAAAGGCATCCGTCTGCCAACCAAACAGCTGGGTATAGGAGCCGTCTTTGATGCCCATGATTTTGGGCGCATGCAGGCCGCCCCATTGGGTGAACAGATGTGCCATCTCAAAATACTTGATGCCTTCATGCCGACACATGGTGATGAAATCACGCAATTTTGTAAATTTAAAGCTGTAGCCAAGCGGCGTTACAAAGACATCCACCAGCTGTGCGGTCATCCGTTCCTTGCCCACTTCGGTATCCAGCGGCGGTGTGTGAATGGGGGTGAGGATCATGTTCACCCCGCGCTTAGACGCCAGCGCAATATAGTTGCGCAGGATGCGGTTGTGCTCGATGGAGAACATGGGCACCTGGTAGTGGACTGCCAGGCTGTCCGCGTGCAGCCAGCGCGTGTGAATCAGTTTTTGCGGCGGCAGCTCCTGCGGCAGAAGTTCCACTTCCAATTCATCCTGCGCCAGCATCTGCCCGTCCTCATCCCTCATCACAATGCTCAGCGGATACAGCCCGGGAGATGAATCAGGGCCTGCTTCTATATCCAGCCATAAGCTGTCCCATTGCTTTGGGTAAAGGCGTATCTGCCCGCTGGAGTGAATGCCGCGCAGCAAATCTGGGTAAAGCATGCTGCTGCTGTGCAGGTAGTGATCGTCGCTGTCCAAAAAGCGTGGGAAGCGCACCGGCACGTTAAACACCTGGCGCACGGTTACCTTCAGGTCACAGGTGATGTCAATATTGGCAAAGGGCAGGTTGCCCTTTACCTCTTCCTTTAAGCAGTAGGCGGCCTGCAGTGAAAACACTTCCCCTTGCAGCAGGCTGACTGGATACGTGCCTGGGTAATGCTCAGGTTCTGTATCGCTGAGCACTTTGACCAGCGAACTAACCAGTTTGAATCCAATGTTCATTGCAAAACCTCCTTCTTGTTATATAGTTGGGACACAATTAAAAACGGGGCGGTCAGCCCAGGTCGATATGCGGCAGCACGTTGATAATCCGCCGTCTGCTAGCGCCTAAGGAGCGCAGCATGCCCGCCTGCGGCGCGTTGGCAGTGAAGCCCTGCACCAAGGCAGAAGTCACCCCGCGCTGGCGAAGCAGGTCAGACGCCGCAACCAGCAGGGACTTACCCACGCCGCGGTTCCTCATGTCCTTTTGCACATACATCATGACCAGCGCCGCGGTGTCAGGGGAGGCGCCAGTCATCATAATCTCCGCGATTGGATGCCCCGCGCGGTAGTATCCCAGCGCCAGGAAATTGGCCTGCTGCATCTGCAGCACCAAAAAATCATGGGAGATGGGGGAGAGACGGTAGCGGTTCAGCCTTGTGATAAAAGCGTACTGATCCTGCGCCGTCTGCAGGGGGACGGAGGCAAATTCACAGCCCATGGGCGCCTGCGCGTTGCCAAGGGGCAGCGGGAAAAGGTATTCCTCGCGCGCATCCTTTGATTGGAAGCCGTTTTGGTTGTAAAAGGACACCAGGTCAAACTGCGAGGGCGCGATTTCGGTATAAATCCGGCCTTTTAGTTGTGGAAAGGCAGCGCGGATTTGCTCGCTGCGGCCTAGCAGCGCGCCTAAGAGCAGGTTTCTCGCTGTGGGCTGCGACTGGATGTCGATATACATTTGCAGGGGGCGATCGGGGTAGAGCTCCTCCTGCATATTGAGGATGATATAGGCAACACCCAGCTGAACAAACTGGTCATTGGCAGCAAAGAAAACGTCTTCCGGTGGCACGCCCTGGTAGGGGGCGTTGGGATGTGATAGTCGCATACTGTCTCCTGAAAACTTATTAAATCATCGTAAGGTTTATGGCCATTCCGCTTCCTGCAGGCTGAGGTCAGGCGTTAGGTCCCAGATCACTTTTTTAATCATGGGGTTGTGCTTCAGCGCGCGCTGGGTGTAGCGCTCCAGCAGGTCATAGGGCAGCCGCGCCGGAATGGCGCGCAGGTCGCTGCCGGTGTGGCTAACGGAAACCGCGCGCAGCACAATGACCAGTGAATCCTGGTCCGTCTCCCGGTAGGGCACCTCATGCAGCATCGCGAAATACTTCCACATGCGCTTGGCAAGGCCTGCGTCCTCAATCTCCTGCCGGAAGGCGGCATCCGCCCAGCGCAGCAAATGAAGCCGTTCTCTTGTGCACTCGCCAATGATGCGCAGCGCCAAACCGGTAAAGGGGAAGGGCTGCATGGCGGTCATCTGCTGTGGAAGGCCCAGCGCTTCACCTACGCGGCGGATCTCCTCTTTGAACAGGTCCTCCAAGGGGGCGATGGTCAAAACGCCCTCAGCCAGGACGGAGGCAGCCTTGCTTGGCACGCTGCTTGAGAATAAATAGTCAGATGACCTGGATTCAATCAGCAGGCTGTAGTGAAAGCGACGGCCTGCTTCCTTCAGTACAGACTGAAGGGTCTTGCGCAATGCGTTTGCCTTGTCAGACTGCTTGGTGAGGCCGGATAAAGCAGCCATCACCTGGTCTTCCGCGTCAATGATTTCCAGGTTCAAACCCGCGCTTTTGTAGTAGGCGGCGAAGGAGACAACGTCATTTTCGCGCAGCAGGCCTGTATCCACAAACAGGCAGGTTAACTGGTCGCCCAGGGCGCGGTGCGCCAGCAGCGCGGTGACCCCGCTGTCCAGCCCGCCGCTCATGACGCACAGGGCTTTGCGTTCACCCGCTTTTTCCTGTATCTGCGCGCGGGTGATGGAGATAAAGGAATCCTCGCTCCACCAGCGGGTGCAGCCGCATACGTTAAGGGCAAACTGGGTTATCAGCCGCATCATATCCGGGTCATTGGGCTCCAGTTGGCAGCCAATGGCGTAGATTTCCAACGTTTTATGCGTCAATCCAATGGGTTTGTCCTCATACAGCGCCCGCGGCTCCAGGTCGTCGGTCAGTTCCAGGGGGTGGACGGTGCCAAACAAGCGCTCGGACTCGTGCACATCCTCCGTAATCCGGGAGGGCAAAAACACCAGCGTGTCCACATCATTGATGGGGAGCGACTCTTGCACTTGTCCGCCCAAAAGCGCGGCTACAGCGGGGGCTGCGCTGCCCAGCGCCAGCACCGGGATGCCGGAGCGCAGCAGCTGCCCATCCAAATCCACAGGAACATCGCCAGTGGTGCCGCCCGAGAGGATAACGCCTAAGGCTTCCTCGTTCATAATCTGTTCTGCGGAGGTGCTTCCCGGTAAAATCTTGGCTGAAATCTTCTCCGCACGCAGTTTGGAGGCCAGGGCGGCAGAGTAGGAGCCATCAAAATTCAATATCAGTACTTGGTCGCGCATCAGGTCATCCCTCGTTTCAAAAGGTTCCGTCCACAGTCCAGAACTCGGTATGGTTCATCATGTAATCAGCCGCGTATTCGGCTAGCGCGAGCTGGGTCTGCTGGTTGGCGATGCCGGTCTGGGTGAGCTGTCCAAGCGACTGGAAGGTGCGAACAGCCTCCTGTGTGGCATTGTTGTAGCGCCCATGCACATCTTGCGCGCTCAGCAAGCCGATGATCACCAGCTTTTCTTGCAGCGCCTTCACTTTCTCGCTTTCAATGCCGCCGCGCAGGACGATGTCCGCCAGATCGCGGACAGTGCCATAGCCCTGGATGCGCCAGTCATCCAGCTTGTACTGCGCGCGCTGCACACGGTCGGGGTTGTTGCCCTCAATCACATGGATATAGGTGTTGCCCGCTTCATCCTGAAGGCTCTGCTCAACAAGGGCTACATGGGTGGTGTCGCCGCTTGGGGTATAGGAGAAAAAGACCCAGTCGCCCGGCTGCGGGATGTAGCTGTTTTTCTCCATTTGGCTGCCCTCGCCTTTATACCACTGGCTGCCCCAGCCCGCGATAAAGCCGGTGCGCGCAATATAGCGCCCCTGCTTTAAGAACCAATCGCGGCCAATGTTGGTTGCGCCATACAGGGGAAACTTCACGTTCAGCAGCTTTTCGCTCAGCTGTTTCTCCGCCTGATGGACAGACCAGCATAGGAACTCCGCACACCATTCGGCCTTCGGGTCACCGTACCATTCGCCGTATTTGGTGGTGCCGTCACGCTGCTCGGCATAGCCAAGCTCTGCTAGGGCAGTGTCCAAAACCGCCTGAACATGAGGAGGGATTTCTTGCGTAGGCGGAATCGGCGTTAACACCTGCTCCTGAGCCGCCGCGCAAAACAGCAGCGCACTAAAGCACAGCAGCAAGACAAGAATCCGTCTGGTCATAGCTCCCTCCATTCGTCCAGATTTTTTGATTATACCTTGATTGTTTTGCGCTTGCAAGCAAAGCGGCACGGGTTTCCCGTGCCAGCAGACCTTATAACTCCTGTAATATCAAGGCCAATTCGCTTGCCTCGATGATGACGATGGCGCCCGGGCTCATGCCCAAAGCAGCTTCCAGGTGGCGCCGGATGGCGCGCAGCAGGGGCAGCGTATCCGCTTTTTCGTCTGTCTTCTTGGCCTGCTCAATAAGCAGGGCGCTGGCGGATAACAAGCTGGTGAAAGCAACGCGCAGGCTGTGCACATTGCTAAAAATCGCAGTCTCCATCTGCCGCAGCTGCGTCATGATGCTGACAAAGGCGGGGAAGAAGATGGCAGTCACCGCGTCCTGCATCTCCCGTAAAAGGGCGGTGCCCTCGTAGTCCGGCAGCGCAATCAGGTTACGCAAAATGGGCAGGTTTTCCCTCGTGATGAAGCTGGCCTCGCGCAGCAGCGCATTGAGGGCGCTTAGGGCATCAAACGGCCGGCTGCTTTCATACCGGGCAAAGGATTGCTGCGCCTGGGCTTTGGTCAAGTCTGCCAGCACCTCAAACTTGGTTTTGAAATGGTGGTAAAAGCTGCCTTTGCTGGTGTTTAATTGGTCCAGGATGTCCTGAATGGAGGTGTTGACATACCCTTTCTCCGCGAACAGAACCGCTGCGGTGTTTAAGATGTCCTGTTTTTTCCGGGGGCCTTTGCGCATATTGTCAGCTCCTTTTTGTCACAGAAAGATGAACGCATCAATTGTATTCTATCACCTTTTGTATCATCCGATACTTTGAGGTAAAAAGCTTTTCGCGCTTGTATTCCTGTCCGTTTCGCAAATAAACGCGGTAGGTGTCCACGACATAGCCAGTGCGGGCTTGCTTAAGCTCTTTCTGCGTGCCGGGTGCCAGCTCAGGATTTTGCTGGTAGACGGGCTCGCTGGGTGGTTTCTGGGTGGAAATGAGCTGGGTTTCCAGAGTGATGCTCTCGCCCGGGCCGCTCATTAAGCCGTAGATTTCAATGGTCAGCGTGTTCTTGGCGTAATGCGCAATGATAAAGACCGGGGTGGCGTTATCATTGCGGAATTTAAAGTCCAAATTGGGCCAGTTTACTGCGGCGTCCAGGCCTTTTTCCAGATAGCTGACCGGCCAGGCGTGCGGCGAACGGTCCACAATACTCATCCCGGCGCCAGCAGCTGCGTTAAACAGGGTGGAGGACACCTGGCATACGCCGCCGCCCACATCATCGATCAATACGCCACCATAGATGGCCGGCGCGCCGCGATAGCCCTTTTCGGAGGTGCGCTTGCCGGTTGTTTCATTAAAGGAGAAGGTTTCCCCAGGCATCAGCGTGCGGTTGCTGATGGCTTGCGCTGCCAGCGCGATATTGGTGTTCCGGTCATTGTTGGAGCCGGTCTTGGTGCTAAAGGTAGCCAGCTTGCTGAAGCGGTTGCGCAGGTCAGAGCTTGTGACCTGGGGGAGAACAGGGGTGGACTGCAGTTTGATGGCTGCCTGGTAGTCCTTATTTTGCAAGGCATTTTTTAAAGCGTTGGAAATGGCCTGTGCCTCAATCTTCCGTCCCGTCACGTCCTGGGTGACAGTAAACTGCTTGGTTTCAAAGTCAAAGGAGGATACCACGGCGTTGACCGGGTGGGTATTAATCTGTTCCATCAGGCTGTCCGCCAATTGATCAATCAGCTTTCCGCTGAAGGACACCTGGGTGCTGAAGTAGGCGCCGATGTTTTTGGTGTGCTGGACCTGCCGCCACCTGGCCTCAAAGGGTGTCCACTGGGAGTTGATAATGGCGGGGGAGTTTTGCCTGCCAATCGTCCAGGCCTGTTCCATGGCCTCCTCCAGGTTGCGCTCAAAGGGGATGTGCGAGCTGTTAAACTGGAAGAGGGTGTTGTCGATGGTCAGCTGGATGTTGATGTTGGGGTTCATGGCGGCCTGCTCATGGGCGCTGCTTTGGCGCAGCTGCGCGGGTGTCATGCCGGCGACCGCGAGCTCATCAATCATGATGTTGTCAAAAAAGGCCTGGCGACGCATCTCGTTTGCCTTTTTGATAAATGCGGCCTGGTGGGATTGCGCTTTTTGAACATTGAAAATGCAAACGCCAATCACAGCCAGGGAAACAATGATGACGCCCAGGCTGATAAAGGGAAAACGCTTGGTTTTGATGGGCTGCTGCGCCATGAAACCAGGTTGCATCTCCTGCTGCCCTGGATAAAGCATGGGTTCCTGATAGGCTGGATCCTGGTAGGCCGGCTCTTGCGCTATTGGTTCAAAGACCCAATCCTGGTTGCTGGCGCTGAAGTCCGCGTCCCAAGGGTCCTCGGCATGCTGTGCCTGGGCGGGATGGATCTGCCAACTGTCCTGGCTTTGCCAGGGCGAATGCTGCCATACCGCCTGGCTGTTGTCCAGCTCAGGCGGGCTGTCAGGTTGGAAGGCTGCCCGGTTGACAGCCCCTTTTTTCAAGCCTAGCGGATGCTTGTGTGCTCTGCGCGCCAAAGGCCTACTACCTCCTGTGATATTATCGCCATTGTAATGATTTTGTTACATAATTGTCAAGAATGGTGGGCAGTCACTTTGAAAACACTTGACAGTGACGGGAGCCATCCTCTATGATGAATTCATCAAACATAGGAGGGCTTTACATGAAATTTTATGTATGCGAACATTGCGGAAATATCATTGCCTACGCGTATGACGCTGGCGTAAAGGTCGTTTGCTGCGGCGAGGAGATGAAGGAGATGGTCGCGGGCACCGTGGACGCTTCCAAGGAAAAGCATGTGCCGGAGATCAAAGTTGAAGGCAATCTCGTCACTGTCAAGGTCGGCGCTGTTGATCATCCCATGGAGGAAAAGCACTACATCACCTTTATCGCCCTGGAAACCAAGAATGGCAACCAGCGCAAGGTTCTAAAACCTGGTGACGCGCCTGTGGCTACCTTTGCCCTTGTTGAAGGAGACAAAGTGATTGCCGCTTATGAACACTGCAATCTGCATGGCCTTTGGAAAGCAGAAGCATAAATAAAAGGAGATAATGGTAGATGAAAAAGTACGTTTGCGATCTGTGTGGCTGGGTTTACGACGAAGCGGAAGGCTATCCGGAGGGGGGCTACGCCCCCGGCACCAAGTGGGAAGACCTTCCGGACGATTTTGAGTGCCCCCTTTGTGGCGCGTCCAAGGAGGACTTCAGCGTCGAGGAGTAATCCAAACAGCTGAAAAACACACGTGGTCTGAAACAAGGCCACGTTTTTTGTTGTGTTGATGCATGTAAAAAGGGCTGCCCTACATTGTTTGGCAGCCCTCTTATTATCGGGAACGTTGATTACTGCGCGTCAACCTTGGCCATGTGGCGGATCAGGTCAATGACCTTGCAGGAATAGCCCCACTCATTGTCGTACCAGGCAATCAACTTCACAAAGGTATCGTTGAGCATGATGCCTGCGTTCGCGTCAAACACGGAGGTGCGGGACTCATGGATGAAGTCGCTGGAGACCACGGCGTCCTCGGTGTAGCCGATGATGCCCTTCCACTCTTTACTCTCAGCGGCAGCCTTCATGGTGGCTTTGATGTCCTCATAGGTGGTGGGCTTTTCCAGGGTGCAGGTCATGTCCACAACAGACACGTTAATGGTGGGCACGCGGAAGGACATGCCGGTCAGCTTGCCCTTAAGCTCCGGAATCACCACGCCAACAGCCTTGGCGGCGCCGGTGGAGGAGGGGATGATGTTTGCGCTGGCAGCGCGGCCGCCGCGCCAATCCTTCTTGGAGGGACCATCAACCGTCTTCTGGGTGGCGGTGGTGGCGTGCACGGTGGTCATCAGGCCTTCCTTGATGCCGTATTTGTCGTTAATAACCTTGGCCAAGGGGGCCAGGCAGTTGGTAGTGCAGGACGCGTTGGAGACAACGACCATGTCCTTCTTGTACTTCTTGTGGTTGACACCCATGACAAACATGGGGGTTTCCTTGTCCTTGGCGGGCGCGGTGATAATCACCTTTTTTGCGCCGCCCTTTAGGTGCGCGCTGGCCTTGGGGGTATCGGTGAACACGCCGGTGGCGTCAGCGATATACTCAGCACCTGTCTCGCTCCACGGAATCTCCGCCGGGTCCATCTTGTCATACACCTTGATGGTCATGCCGTTGACGACCAGCTCGCTCTTTTCCTTGTTGGCCTTGACTTCGCCGTCAAAACGCCCATGGACGCTATCGTACTTGATCATATAAGCCATGTATTCCACATCGATGAAGGGGTCATTGATGGCAACCACCTGCAGTTCATCAGCATGTTCCAGAGCTGAGGCCAGCAGCAGACCGCCGATGCGGCCAAAACCATTGATACCAATTTTTACCATGAGTTCCTCCTAAATTTATCAACCCGCAGGTTGGTGCTAGAGTATCAAAAGATACCCAATTAATCTTACCATACAAATATCCCACATTCAAGGGCGGAAACCGCGCACAGCGGGCTAAAAACGTCCCAGTCGAAGCGCTCTGATTATCTGTTTTCCGCGTTTTGGCTTGCCCGGGACGCGGCACTTTGTAACGCCCTGCCGCCTGCACACAGGTGCCCGGGGGTTTGACTGTGTAGGAATCAAGCAACAGAAAAGGCACAGCCATTTCGCTGTGCCTTGGTTGGAAGCTGATGCTTACTTGATAACAGTGATGCGCCCCTGCGGGTTCGCGTATTCATCACCGACCACGCCGTTGAGCACCTCAGTCACAAAGCGGACCAGGGCATCTTCCAGGGCCAAACCGGTCTTGTAGCCGCTGGTGGCGTTGGGATAGCGGAAGGCGTAGTAGGTGTCGCCGCCGGCCGCGGTGAAGTCATTGGTGGCTACCACATAAATGGCCTCTGGGTCGAAGGGCTGGCCGCCCACAGACTCAATCTTCACACGCGCACCCGGGTTTTTGGGCGCAAAATAGGTGGATTCGGGATACTGCTCACCCTCTTCATAGGGGACGGTGGTGTCAATCGTGAACACCATGCCCGCAACCTGCGGGAAGGCGCCGATGGCCTTGGGGGTGGAGTTTGTCGCGGCTTCCAGGGCCTCCAACAGCTCGCTGCCCTTGAGTTCAAGGACGGAGACTTCATTGCCAAAGGGGAAGACCGTCTTCATGTCGTTCATGCTGATGTCGCCAATTTTGATGCTGGCGCGGATGCCGCCGCCGTTGGTGAGGGAGGCCTGCACATGGTCGCCCAGCGCCTGCTTCGCGGCCCACAGGATGGCGTCCGCAGCAAAGTCGCCCAGGTTGGTTTCTTCCGTGCGGTTGCCGGGGTCACGGTCGCCGTTTAGGTGAACGGTGGTCTTGGCAAAGACGGTGCTCAGTTCTTCTTTCACGGCCAGGTCTGCCGCTGTCACCAGGGCTTCAATTTCCGGATCCAATTTGGCGGTCAGGATGGCAGAATAGACGGTGCCCTCATGCTCCACCACAGCGGATTTTTTCAAGCTGTTAAAGAGCTTGGCGGACAATTTGCCGTCCTCGAAGGTGACCACGCCCAGGTTCATGCCATGGTAGCCAGCAGACACAATCAAGGTTTCGCCAACGGTTTTGCCTTTTTCCAGCAAGGTGTGGCTGTGGCCGTCAATCACCAGGTGGATGCCGGACACTTGCTCAATCACGTCCTCAGAGCGGTTGGGGGCGCTTTCCTCGTCCATGCCCAGGTGAGACAGGAGGATGATCAGGTCTGCACCGGCGGCGGTCAATTCTTCCACCTGCTTCTTGGCCACCTCAATCAGTTTGTCGCCCTGGAGGAAATCAATGCCCCGCACCTTGTCAGGATGGGCCTTGGTGAAGGTCTCCGGGGTGGAAAGGCCAAAAACGCCTACTTTCATGCCGTTTTCCATCTCAAAGAGCTTGTTGGCTTCAAATACCAGCTCTCCGGAGAGATGATCCACGATGTTGGCGCCCAGGAAGGGGAACTTGGCCTCACCCGCCAGAATTTTTGCGTTGTCCACACCCCAGTCAAACTCGTGGTTGCCCAGGGTCATGGCCTGATAGCCTGCAGCGTTCATGAAGGCGATGGCGTTTTTGCCATAGGCCAGGTTCACCAGCGGCATGCCCTGGGAGGCGTCCCCAGCGTCCAGCAGCAACACGCTGTCTCCGGCAGCCTCCAAGTCTTTCTTATACTGGGCAATGGCCGCATAGCCCAGGTAGCCGCCCGCAGGGTCCGCCACGGCGCGGCCGTGTACGTCATTGGTATGCAGGATAACCAGCTTGCCTTTGGGCGCCTCTTCCGCCATGACCATGGAAGTCAGGCCAAGCACGAGCGCCAGCGAGAGGAGAAGTGCAAGAATGCGTCTCTTCATTAGTAGTACCACCTTTCAATTTTCACCTGAATATGTCATCAGGATAATCACTTTCTATTATACCCAGAGCGATTTAAATGTAACCAGGAAAGAAAAGAGGAAGGTGTCAAATCTTGGACTTGCATAAAACAAAAAGCCCACTTGCCAGTGAGCTTTTATGCTGTAGAAAAAGGATTTGATTAATACTTCCGCTTGCGTGCGGCTTCCGCCTTCTTCTTGCGCTTGACGCTGGGCTTTTCATAATGCTCGCGCTTGCGGACTTCCGCTAAGACGCCGCTGCGGGCGCACTGACGCTTGAAGCGCTTTAAGGCGCTTTCTAACGTTTCGTTTTCCTTTACACGAATCTCAGACACTGTTTTCCCCCCCTTCGCACATCTCGCCTGGCTAGGCCGTATAAAACGGCGGATGGCGACCGTATGGCTATTATAACCACTGACCCAGGGCGCGTCAACCTAGAAAGCATTGAATTTCTGGTTGAAGGGGGTTTTGGGGCACATCTTTATGGATTGGCTTTTCGTTGACAAGCGCCTGACAGCCCAGTAAACTTGGGACATCTAGGCACATACGGGGGATTTTTATGAAGTACGATTTAATCATAGTTGGTGCGGGCCCGGCTGGAATATTTACCGCATTGGAGTTGCTGCGCAAAGGCAGCAAGAAGCGGATGATCATCATCGAAAAGGGTCAGCCCATCGGCCGGCGCCGCTGTCCCAAAGGTACAACAGGCCGCTGCGTGAACTGCAGACCCTATTGCCATATCACCACAGGCTTTGCCGGAGCGGGTGCGTTTTCTGATGGTAAACTGTCCTTATCTCATGAAGTGGGCGGACAGCTGCCGGAATTGGTGGGCATAGACGTGGCCCAGAAACTGATTGATTATACCGATTCCATCTATCTGGAGTTTGGCGCGGACACCCGGGTTGAAGGAATGGTGGAGGACGAGCGCATCAAGCGCATCCGCCGCCGTGCGATTACCGCGGGGCTGCGCCTGGTGGATTGCCCCATCCGTCACATGGGCACGGAGAAGGCGCAGGAAATCTACGGCGCAATCCAGAACTATCTGACCGTAAACGGGGTGGAGATTCTCTTTGGCATCAACTGCGCGGATTTAATATTGACAGACCATGAGTGCAGAGGTGTCATTGTGGAAAACCCCGATGGCTCAAGCCGCCGTGAGATCCTGGCCAAGGACACGGTCGTCGCGACCGGACGCCGGGGCGCTGACTGGCTGGAGAAAATCTGCCAGGAGCACGGCATTGCCCATCAGCCCGGCACAGTGGACATCGGCGTGCGGGTAGAAGTGCGCAATGAGGTGATGGAAGAGGTTAACGAAGCCCTGTACGAAGGCAAATTTGTAGGCTATCCCGCCCCTTTTAGGGACAAGGTGCGCACCTTCTGCCAGAACCCGGGCGGTTTTGTCAGCCAGGAAAACTATGATGATGACCTGGCGGTGGTCAACGGCCACAGCTACAAGGACTTAAAGTCCGAGAATACCAACCTGTCCTTGCTGTCCTCCCACAATTTCACCACCCCTTTCAACCAGCCCATTGCCTACGCCCGCAAGGTGGGGGAGCTTACCAATATGCTGGCTAACGGCCACCTACTGGTACAGCGCTTTGGGGACATTTTGGACGGCAAGCGCACGTGGGAACGCGAGCTGCAGCGCAGCAATGTGAAGCCCACGCTTACAGATGCGGTCGCAGGCGACATCACCGCAGGGATGCCCTACCGCGCCATGACTAACATCATTGCCTTCATCCATGCTCTGGATCTGGTGGTGCCGGGCTTCGCCGCTCCTGAGACCCTGCTGTACTCTCCGGAGCTGAAGTTTTACTCCAACCGCGTGCGGATGGACGCGCAGCTAAACACCAACATCAAGGGCTTTTACTCCCTGGGTGACTCCAGCGGCTGGACACGCGGCTTGATGATGGCTTCCGCCATGGGCGCGATGCTGGGGGATAAGTTGGCAAAGGAAGAGGGGCTTATATAGCATCAGTTTTCCCGCATTGACCAGCGCGCCACAGCAGGCGCGCTTTTTGGCATAATTGTTGAATTAATAAATCCAAAGTCTTGCAATCTTATTTCGCATCTATTACAATCTGTTTATCATCTTGGAATGAGGTATGGAATGAAACGTTTGATTGCGCTCGTTCTGGCGCTGCTATGTATCCTGCCGTCGGGCATCATGGAAGACGATGTCACCCCGCAAGGCGAGCAGGAGGTGGTGGTGGTCACGTCCGAAGGCCGCCCGCTTCAATATGGAGACAAGGGGGACGATGTCAAGCAGCTGCAAACCCGCTTGAAGGATTTGCGTTATTACAACGGGCCCGTCACCGGCAATTACCTGGAGCAAACCCGTAAATCCATTCGTGCCGTACAGGAAGCCTATGGACGCACGGCTGATGGCATCGCGGACCTGGAACTGCAGGAGATTATTTACGGCGACGCGCATCGCCCGCTTACAAAGGGCGACCGCGGTAAGGAAGTGGAGCGGCTGCAGACCCGCTTGAGTGAGATTGGCTATTACTGGGGCAAGATTTCCGGCAACTACCTGGAAGGAACCACGGCCGCTGTGGGCCACTTCCAGGAGGACAACGGCATCAAGAAAACCGGCCTGGCTGATGTTAAGACGCTGATGAAGCTGTACTCCGACGACATTGTGATGCCTACCCCGGACCCCAACACCACACCCAAGCCGGTTCCGACACCGCCCCCGGACGCTGAGTTTGCTGGCATCATCTCCTATGGTTCCAAAACCAAGCAGGTGTCGTTAATCCAGGAGCGCTTGACCGTGCTGGGCTTTTTTGACCGCAAGATTACAGGCGGCTTTTATGAGCATACCCACGCAGCTGTCAAGAAGTTTCAGCAATACAATGGCTTAAAGCCCGATGGTGTGGTAGGCCAGCAAACCTGGGATGTGCTGTTCTCCCTGGATGTGGTACGGGCAGACGGCATCCCCAAGCCCACCCTGGAACCCGACCTCATTCCCTACTACGTGGAAGTGGACGTGGTCAACCAGCTCATTAAAGTGTTCAGCCTGGATGAAAACCGAGAACACACAAAACTGGAAAAGGTGTTCTGGTGTTCCACAGGCACCCCTGGTTTCCCCAGCAGGCCAGGTGACTATATCCTCACCGGGCGGCGGAGCCGCTGGGCTCATTTCCCCAACTGGGGGGGCGGCACTGCGGCCTGGTGGCTGCGGATTGACCGGGAAATCGCCTTCCATTCCGTTATCTATGCCAATTATGACCTGAAGCGCCCCAACATGAACAGCGTCAGGAAACTGGGCTCTGTCGCGTCCCATGGCTGCATCCGCCTTACCCTGGCAGATGCCAAATGGATGTATGACAATATCGGCGCGGGCACCCTGGTGCGCATCTATGATGACGGCCTGAAGGATCCTGAGCTGAAGGCAGCGACCAAACCTGGAGATTTCAACAAGAAGACCTTTGCACACAACCCCACCCCGGTTCCCACCCAGGCACCGCATTATGATGGGAGCAACCCGCCTCTCACCCCGCAGCGGGGTTTAAAATCCAAGGACGAAGGGGAGGATGTCTACTGGTTGCAAAGCAAGCTCAAGGAAATGGGGCACTACAAGGGCACTGTCACCGGCACCTACCTGGAAGGCACCAAAAATGCTGTAAGAGACTTCCAAAAGAGCAATGGCTTAAATGCCAATGGCAATACGGATGTCAAAACCCTGCAGTTTTTGTACGACCTGGTGCGGGCAAGCAACACCCCCGCCCCGCCGCCCCTGCCCACAGACCCACCTGAAAACCAGGTGGTGGACACCCCGGAAGAGGAGACAGTCCCAACCGCTACAGCTACCCCTGCACCATAAACATGCAGTGTTTCCCCTCAATAAGCCGCCCTTGCTGGCGGCTCTTTTTATCATCCTCAAACCTGCTTTCTCATTCCAGTCTTGCATGCATCCTAAGAACCTGCGTATAATGCGACCAGCAGACCACACGGAGACCGCCTTCTTGTTTGCAAACCAGATTGTGAGGTTGATCATGCCAAAATCCTTGCTAGAATTATTGGAAGAATCCTGTCCTATCACGCTTCCTCTGCACATGCCGGGGCACAAGCGCAATACACAGCTTGCTCCGTATTTAAAGACCTTGGCTGCCCAGATTGACATCACGGAAATCAAAGGCTTTGACCACCTGCACGCAGCGGAAGGCATCCTGCTGGAGGCGATGGAGCAGGCGGCCACAGTCTTTGGTGCCAAGCATACCTTCTTTTTGGTTAATGGCAGCACCGTAGGCATCCTCAGCGCCATCCGCGCGGTCACCGCCCCGGGCGATCATGTCATCATGTCCCGCAACTGTCACAAATCGGTATACAATGCGCTGATGCTCAACAACCTGCGGCCCTGCTTTATCTATCCGCAGACCAACATGGATTACCAGATTGCAGCCTCCCTCTCCCTTACCGCGATAGAGCAGGCCATTGCCCAGCACTCGGAGGCGCGGGTGCTGATTATCACCTGCCCCACCTATGAGGGTGTTATCAGTGATTTGCCGGTCATCATCCGCCTGGCGCACCGCCATGGGCTGACAGTGATTGTGGATGAGGCGCATGGCTCCCACCTGGGCTTTTCACCCTATTTTCCAGGGAATGCAGTCAGCGCTGGCGCGGATATCGTGATTCAATCCCTGCACAAGACCCTGCCTTCTTTAACCCAAACCGCGCTGGCGCATGTGCGCTCTGATGCGCTCGCGCACGAGATGCAACGGCAACTGGCTATCTTTGAAACCACCAGCCCTTCCTTTTTGTTGCTGGCCAGCATTGACAGCTGTGTGCGTCTGCTGCGCGACCATCAAGAGGAGATGTTTACACATTGGCAGACCGCGCTGGAAGCCTTCCACCAAAAAGCACTGGGTTTATCGCATCTGCGCGTTTTGGGTTATGGCGCAGAGCGCGGGCGCAATCTGGAAAACGTGTTTGGCTTAGAGCCCAGCAAGCTTTACGTATCCACCCTGCACTGCGACATCGGCGGCTATGAATTGGCGGAACTTCTGCGGGCGCAGTTTTCCATCGAGCCTGAGATGATTACCCCGCAAGGCGTGCTGGGCATGACCGGCATGGGGGATACCGTGCAAACCTTGGAACGCTTTGGCGATGCGCTGCTGCAGATAGACAGCGTCCTTTCCGCTGCCAAGGTTAAAAAGACCCGCTTGATGGCGCCGCGGGTATATAGCAAGGTACCCATCGCTACGGCGGAACGCGCGCCTTTCATCGTCCTGCCCATTCAGGAAGCTGAAGGCTATGTGATGGCGGAAACCATCGTCGTCTACCCGCCGGGTATTCCCGTGGTGGTTCCGGGCGAGGTGATGAACCGGGAGGCAATTGATTACCTGCTGGCGGCCAAGGCGGCGCACAACACCATCCTCCGCTCCCGGTCTGATGTGGATGGGCAGGTAGCTGTTTTGCGGGACGCCTGATATCTATGAAGATTCTGTAACACTTACCGCGCTTTGCTTGCCCACCACTGTGCCGTATGCAATAATGAACTGGGTAAACCAATGGAAAGGAATTCTGTATGTATAAAAAAGTAATGATTGCTCTGGTGGCCCTCGTAATGGGGCTATCCTGCCTGCCCGCTTTCGCTGAAGCGCCCGCGCAGCCAGAGGACCCGGTGCTGGCTACAATCAATGGCAAGGAGATCAAGAAAAGCCAGGTGGACGCGGAGATGCTCCAGATGCTGAACAACCAGTACATTGATGATGAGACGCAGTATATCACTGTGCTTGAGTTCATGGTCAACCGCGAGCTCATCACCAAGAAAATCACGGATATGGGCTTTAATCAGTTCACCAAGGAAGAGGAAGACGCCTTTTTAGGCGAAGCCCAGCAGCAGTTTGATAAGGCGCTTGAGTCCTTCGCGGATTATTACCAAAGCGCTGATTCTGAGAAGGCCCGTGAGGATGCCGTCCAGCAGGCGCGCGATGTCTTCGCTGCCCAAGGCGTCACTGTTGATCTGCTTGCGCAGGAGATCAAAAGCCGCGCCGGCATGGATCGCCTGAACACCTATTTGCTGGGCGGCTATGAACCCAGCATGGAGGAGGTCCAGGCAGTCTTCCAGGAAGTGGGCGGGATGTACAAGCAGCAATATGTGAATGACATCGCCCAGTATGAGTACATGACCAATTACGCGGGCCAAAACAGTTGGTTCACGCCGGAGGGCTACCGTGGTGTGGTACATATCCTGATTAAAGCGGATGATGCGCTGCTGGAAAACTACAAGGCGCTAAACGCCGCCTTTGAAGAACAGCAGCAACACCAGGACGAGGTGCCCATTGAAAACGGTGAGGAATCCGCCGAGCAGCCCACAGAGGAAAAGAAGGAAGTCACACAGGAGATGCTTGCGCAAGCCCGTCAGGCTGTGCTGGATTCCAAGAAGGCTGATATCGATTTAATCTATGAGCGCTTGGGCCGCGGCGAAAGCTTCATCGACCTCATCAAGGAGTACGGTGAGGATCCCGGCATGACAGTGCCCGCCAACCTGGAGGAAGGCTACCCGGTGCATGCGCAGTCCATTCTTTATGACCCCGCCTTCACAGCAGGTGCGTTTTCCCAGAAGATGCAAAAAGTGGGTGACGTGAGCGATCCGGTGGTGGGCAGCTATGGCATACACATCCTTTATTACCTGCGTGATGTGCCCGCCGGCCTTGAACTGACGGACAGCATCCGCCAGGAGATTGAGGACTATCTCACCGCCAAGAAGCAAAACGAACTGTTTGGGAAGGCAATTGCATCCTGGACGGAGCAGGAAGACATCGTCTACTTCGAGGAGGCCATCGATGCCGCGACCAATCAGGCAAAACTGCGCCTCGCTGAACAGAACAACCCGGAGGAACAGCCGCTGGAGGCAACACCAACGGAGGGCGAAGGTCAGACGCCCTAAGATGCCCGGCAGCATGAGTGAACCGGGCTGCAGGGGAATGGCATTTATAGTTGCAATCTAGAATTTTGACATGTGCTTAAATATTTTGTTTGACATGTTACGCAGCATGTAGTACGATAACACTTGCGACAAGCAGAAGCCGCCCGCTTCTCACCTGACGAATCCGCTTTGTCTGGTGCAAGGTATTCGAAATCATTCGGATTGGCGGGTTTTTTGCCCGCCAATCTTATTTTTTGGAGGTATACACACATCAGCACAGAACTCACCATCAACGAGAAAATCCGGGATCGCGAGGTGCGCGTCATCGGAGAGGACGGACAGCAGCTGGGCATCATGCCAACCGAGCGTGCCCTGCAGTTGGCGGACGAAGCCAGGTTGGACCTGGTAAAGATTGTCCCGCGCGCGCAGCCGCCGGTATGCAAACTGATGGACTATGACAAGCATCGGTTTGAGCAGGCCAAGCGTGAGAAGGAAATCCGCAAAAACCAAAAGACCATCACCTTAAAAGAGGTGCAGCTCTCCGCGACCATCGAGGAGAACGACATCCAGGTTAAGGCGAGGAACGCCATCCGGTTTTTAAAAGCGGGGGACAAGGTCAAGGTGACCATCCGTTTCCGCGGCCGTCAGATTACGCATAGCGAGATCGGCTACAAGGTCATGCGGGAATTCGCAGAGCGCATCAACGATTACGCCGTGATTGAACGCATGCCTAACCTGGAAGGGCGCCATATGATTATGATTCTGGTGCCCCGTCAGGACAAGGACAAACCCACCAAGCAAGACAAGGAAACCCAGCCTCAAAGCCCGCAGGCATAATAGCGGGCAGTCAACAAAGGAGGGCATAGCTATGCCAAAAATGAAATCCCACCGCGGTGCGGCCAAGCGCTTTCGGGTGACCAAGCATGGGAAGGTCAAGCACAAGAGCATGAACATGGGTCACATCATGACCAAGAAATCACCCAAAAGAACCCGCCAACTGCGTGCCGGCGGCTTTTTGGAAAACAAAAAAGAAGCGGCGACCATTCGCCTGCTTATCCAGCAGTAAACCTGCGCTAATTAAAGGAGGAACTTACACATGGCTCGCATTAAAAGGGCAGTTAACGCCCAAAAGAAGCGTCGGAAGATGCTCAAATTAGCAAAAGGTTACTATGGCGCGAAATCCAAACAGTACCGCATCGCCAGTGAGCAGGTACGCCGTTCACTCGCCTATGCCTATGTTGGCCGCAAGCACCGCAAGCGTGACTTCCGCCGCCTGTGGATTGTCCGCATCAACGCGGCAGCCCGGTTAAACGGCATGAACTATTCAGGTCTCATCAACGGTTTGAAGCGCAAAGGTATCACCATCAACCGTAAAATGCTGGCGGATTTGGCTGTCAATGACGCGCAGGCTTTCGCCCAGTTGGTAGAGCAAGCGAAAAGCGCATAATTCAAAAACGGAATGACAAAAAAGGCCGCAGGGCCTTTTTTGTTTGTCGTTTGCGAGTCGCTGTCATGATGTGGTATACTAAACGCACGAACCTATAATATAAAACGCAGAAGGGAAGGGGGCGTTTTACGGTGCTGCGGATGCATGTTTTTTTGGTCGGCATGTCTGGCGGCGGAAAAACCACGCTGGGCCGCAAAGCCGCTGCCAACCTCAGCCTGCGTTTTGTGGATACGGACCAGCGTGTCAGCGAGTTGATGGGCTTGTCGGTAAACGAAATCTACA
>JAAYFC010000050.1 GCA_012728435.1 Clostridiales bacterium
AGGCTGCAATATTGCTCAACTTTTGATTTTCATGGTGTTTTTTGCATCTCATTTTCTTGAATCTTGGAATAAGCATAGTTGGACGAACAACAAAGCGGTTTTAGCTTAATCGCTAAAACCGCTTTGTCTTCGCTCTGACCTGCCATGTATCCACATTGGCAGGTTTTTTGATGATGTTTCGTGGATTAGCGGTGCGGGACAATCTCAATCCAGTAGCCGTCGGGGTCGGCAATAAAGTACAGGCCCATGCCGGGGTTTTCATAGCAGATGACCCCCATCTCCTTGTGTTTCCGGTAGGCGGCCTCATAGTCGTTTACACGGAAACACAGGTGGAACTCGTTATCGCCCAGGTTGTAGCTGGGCTTGCCCCAGTCTTTTAGCCAGGTGAGTTCCAGCTGGTGTGCTGTCTGCCCATCGCCCAAAAAGACCAAGGTGAAATTTTCCTTTTCGCTGCGGCGCATCTCCACCAGCCCTAGGGCTTCCTTGTAAAAGGCCAGGGACTTTTCAAGATCGATAACGTTGTAATTGTTGTGCGCGAAGGTAAATTGCAGCTTGTTCTGATCCGCCATGCTGAGGTCCTCCTTTTGATGCTTGATTCCAATTTACCCGTCTATGTCATCCATTAATAAACGCTGGGCAGCTTGTTCCTCATCCATCGCGCTGGGCGTGTCCAGGGATTCCACCGCCTGTAAACGCCTGGTGATGCTTCTGGTTCTTCTATTGGCCAGGTCAATGGATTCACTGGCCTGGCGCAGGCGGTTTTGTGTCTTGTCCAAGATATCAGAAAAGGTGGTGAAATCTGCCTTAACCTGGGATAAGAGCCGCCACACCTCCGCGCTGCGGTGCTGGATGGCCAGCGTACGAAAACCCATCTGCAGGCTGTTGAGCAGGGCCAGCAGGGTGGTGGGCCCGGCAAGGGAGACGCGGTGCTGGCGCTGCAGTCTTTCCGCCAAACCCGCAATGCGCAGCGCCTCGGCGTACAGGCCTTCCACCGGCAGATATAAAATCGCAAAATCTGTGGTATAAGGGGGCTTGATGTACTTGGACGCAATGCGATCCGCTTCGCGCAGGATGGCGCGCTCCAGCGCGGCAGCAGCATTGTCCAGCGCAGGCTTATCTGCCGCATCCTGGGCGGCCTGCAGGCGCTCGTAGTCCTCCAGCGGGAACTTGGCATCAATAGGCAGATAGACCGCTTGGCCTTCCTCCTGCCCGGGCAGCTTGACCGCGAACTCCACCCGCTCATTGCTGCCGGGCACAACAGCGCAGTTGGTCTCATACTGCTGTGGGGCCAGGGCTTCCTGCAGGAGCATGGACAGCTGGGTCTCCCCCCAGGTGCCGCGGGTTTTGATGTTGGTAAGCACCTTTTTGAGATCACCAACACCGCTGGCCAAGTTCTTCATCTCACCCAAGCCTTTGTACACCGCCTCCAGGCGCTCATTGACCAGGGTGAAACTCTCCCCCAGGCGGCGGTTTAGGGTTTGATGCAGGTGCTCATCCACAGTTTTGCGCATTTCTTCCAGCTTGGCAGCGTTGTCGGTGCGCATCTGTGTCAGGGAGGTGAACAGGGTTTCCCGCATCTCCCCTACCTTCTGGTCGTTTTGACCAAGCCTTGTATTGAGTACCTCGCCCAGGTGGTTGAGCCGGCTGTCCTGGGTACGCAAGGACGCGTCCAGGCGCGTGTCGATGCGCTCATGCCAGGCAAACAGCGTCGCCTGCTGCTGGTTGACCTGCTGGCTTAAGTGGCCTTCTGTATCCTTCACCAGGCCTTCCATGTAGTCTGTCAGCGTCTGCTCGCTCTCCCGGGACAAGCGCTGTGCGGCTTTAACTGCCTCGCGCTGCGTGGCAAGCAGCACAATCAATAAAATAACTGCCACCAGGGTGATGGCAATCATCGCGATGAGCAGCAGGTTTCCTGTGTAAAATTCAGTCATGGCTGACGCCCTCACGCCAATGCTTGTAGCACAGGCCGATGTAGCGGATCTCCTGTTGGTTGTCAATCAGCACTTGCTCACCCGTTTTGATGACCGTGCCATGCTGATTGATGCGCGTGTTCATGGTGGCTTTCGCCCCGCACCAGCACAGCCCGCCGGGCACCTCATGGATCTCCTCCGCCAGGCGCAACAATGCCGCGGAACCAGGGAAGAAATTGCCCTGGAAGTCCGTCTTCAACCCATAACAGAAGATGTCCAGGTGGTCTGCCATATCGGCCAGCTCCTGCACCTGTTCGGGCGTTAAGAACTGTGCCTCGTCGATGAACACATACTCAAACTCGCTGCAGGCGTTGCGCGCCGCCAGCCACAGCAGCTGCTCGCGCGCGGAGTGCCCGCTTTCCAGCACCAGCTCGGCTTCTGCCTGCAAACCAACGCGGGAGTACACCATCTGTGCGCCTGCACGGGTATCAATCGCAGGCTTGACCAAGGCCACCCGCAAGCCCAGTTGCTGGTAGTTATAGCGCTGCATCAGCAGCTGCGCCGTCTTGCTGGAGCCCATGACCCCGTAGTAAAAATGCAGCATTATATCTCCCGCCTGCCTTCCATGGCCTTGGACAGGGTGACCTCATCCGTGTACTCCAAATCACTGCCCACCGGCACGCCGTGGGCGATGCGCGTGACGCGGACACCCAGGGGCTTTACCAGCCGCGCGATATAACTGGCCGTGGCTTCCCCCTCAATATCCGGGTTGGTGGCCAGGATAATCTCCTTCACGGTTCCGCTTTCCAGCCTGCGCATCAGCTCGCTGATGCGGATATCGGAGGGGCCGATCCCGTCCATGGGCGATAAAATCCCATGCAAAACATGGTACAGGCCGTGATAGTCGTGCATGCGCTCCATGGCAGCCACATCCCGCGGGTCACGCACCACGCACAGGATATCCTGCCGGCGCTTGTAATCCGCGCACACAGCGCAGCGTTCATCGGCGGTATAATTGCCGCATTGCGTGCACAGCTTGATGTCCTCCCGCCCCTTTTCCAGGGCCTTGGCTAAGGCGCGCACCTGATCGATGGGCGTTGCCGCCAGGTGATAGGCCAGGCGCTGCGCGCTTTTACGGCCGATGCCGGGCAGCTTGGCCAGCTCATCCGCCATGCGCTGGATGGGTTCCACCTGCTGACGCATTTACAGCAAGCCGCCCATGCCGCCGGTGATGGCGCCCATCGCCTGCTCGCGGGTTTCTTCGCCCAGGCGCAGTGCCTCGTTGACCGCGGCCATCACCAAATCCTCCAGCATCTCCACGTCATCAGAATCCACGGCACCGGGGTTGATGGACAGCTCCACCAATTCTCGCTTGCCGTTGACCTTGCACTTGACCATGCCGCCGCCAGATTGGGCCTCGTACTCGCGCAGATCCAGCTCTTCCTGGGTTTTCGCAAGCTGTTCCTGCATCTTCTGCGCCTGGCGCATCAATTGCTGCATGTTGCCGCCGCCCATGCCGCCAAATTTCCCTCTTGCCATGTGATCCTCCTTAAACAGCCTCAGCCGTTTTGTATTGACATGAAAGTCACCGCTTATGCGGTGGTTCGCCCATCATTCTACCATGGATTGTGGTGCTTGACAACGAAGACCGCTAAGGCTTGGGTTTCTTTGCGGCTCGCTTCGTTGATGATTTCTTGCTTGTGTTCTCTTTGCTGTCGGTTTTCTCCGGGCGCACATACCGGATGGGGATTGTGTGCGCCGGTTGATCCTGCTGATTCGGTATGAAGGACACTTGCCCTTCCTGCAGTTTAAGCACACCGCTTGAGCCCCTGGCCTCGCCCTGTGTCAGCAGCAGGCGGATAATCGCTTCATTGAGCCTGGGACCCTTGACACGGAAAAAGGCGTTCTTCCACAGGGTAAAACTGCAGCCGTTCTTCCAGTCGCTGCAGCCAAAGGCGCGGTCCGTCTCCTGCACTGGCTTGCCGCAGAGCGGGCAAATCATGCCTTCCAAGGGTTTGGCGGCGCTGACAGCCTTGATTTTCCCGCGCGCGGTGCGCACTTCCTTTGGAAAATCCACCGCCTTCTTTTCCTTGAGCGCGTCCTCCACCAGGAAGCTGGACAGACGCCTGATGCCCTCCATGAAGCGCTTAGGATCCCGCTCGCCCCGGGCGATTTCCTCCAGGGCCTGCTCCCATTTGCCGGTCATGACGGGCGAGGCGATGTCCTCTGGCACCACGTCGATCAAGCGCTCTCCCTTTTCTGTCGCGCAGATGATTTTGCCGCGCCGGGCTGCGTATCCCACCTGGATTAAACGCTCGATGGTTGCCGCGCGCGTGGCTGGTGTGCCCAGGCTCGCCTTCTTGAGCGTCTCCATCAATTCCTCATCCTCCACCTGCGCGCCGGGTCGCTCCATGCGGGCAAGCAGGCTGGCGTCGGTATGGGGGGCGGGCGGCTTGGTGGTGTCCTGCTTAAGCTGGGTGGATTTGACCGCGCGTTCATCCCCAAGGGCGAGCGCGGGCAGGGCGGTCTCTTCCTCGTCCCTGCCCTTTTTGCGCACCGGCGGGATGACGGCCTTCCATCCCTCTTTTGTCACCACACGCCCGGTTGATTTGAAGGGCTCTCCCTTCACCTGGGTGATGACCGTGGTCTGGTCGTACTCAAAGGCGGGGTAGAAGGCCGCGATGAAGCGGCGGGCAACCAGGTCATACAAAGCGCGCTCATCGGCTGTAAACTTGCTCAGGTCGCTCTTTTGCGGTGTGGGGATGATGGCGTGATGGTCACTCACCTTTGCGTCATCAAAGATGCGCCGTGAATAGGGCAGTTTGCCGCCTTTACGGGGCATGGCCGCTACATGGGGCTGGTAGACATCCGGCAGGCTGTCCAGCGCCTTTGAAACCTTTGGAATCATATCATTGGGGAGGTAGCGGCTGTCCGTACGCGGGTAGGTCAGTGCCTTCTTGCCCTCATACAGGGACTGCGCCACCTTGAGGGTCTTGTCCGCTGTAAAGCCCAGCACGCGGTTGGCCTCCCGCTGCAGGCTGGTAAGGTCAAACAGTTGGGGCGGCAGTTCGCGCTTGGGCTGCGTCTCCGCCTTAATGACCTGACCCTTTTCCCCTTTGACGATAAGGCGGATGCCCTCGGCCTGTTCTTTTTTTACAATCCGGTGCGCGGTGCGCTCGTCCGGCGCGTTCAGGTCTACCCACTGCCCCTCATAATCGCCAAAGTTGGCAGTCAGGGTGAAGAATTCCTGCGGGTTGAAGGCGCGGATCTCCCGCTCACGCTCGACCAGGATGGCCAGTGTGGGCGTTTGCACCCTTCCTACAGACAGCAGCACATTGTACTGCAGCGTAAAGGCACGGCTGGCGTTCATGCCCACCATCCAGTCCGCCTGCGCGCGGCACAGCGCGCTTTGATACAAGCCCTCGTAGGCGGAGGCAGGCTTGAGCGCGTCCAGGCCTTCCCTGATGGCGGCGTCGGTCAAGGAGCTGATCCACAGACGGTCCACCGGCTTTTTGCAAGCAGCCTGGGAATAGATCAGCCGGAAGATCAATTCCCCCTCACGCCCGGCGTCTGTCGCCGCGATGACGCGGGTGACCGCCTTGTCATTCATCAGCTTCTTGACCAGGGAAAACTGGGTTCGGGTTTTGCTGATGACCTTGGTGCCAATTTCCGCTGGCAAAATGGGCAAATCCTCCTTGCGCCATTTCTTATATTTTTCATCCAGCTCGTCCGGTTCCTGCAGCGTGACCAGATGCCCCAGCGCCCAGGTGACCTGGTGGGTGGCAGACTCAAACCAGCCCTCCTTCCGGGAGCATTTGAGCACACGGGCGATGTCCCGGGCCACACTGGGCTTTTCAGCGACAACTACAATCATGTTCCCTCTCCAAACACATACTGAACACACAAATGAACGCAAACAGGAGCCGAGGAGTTTTTTGTTTCCGCTAAATTGAGTGAAGGAAGCGTAGCACAGCTACATTGACTGAACGAAACAACTCGGAAACGAAAAAGAACCGGCTCATGGCAGCGTTCATGAGTGCGTTTGGTATAAAAACAAAAAAGCGCCGTTTACACGGCGCAATGGATGCTTTCTTACACCGGAGCCGGTGCGTCCACAGGACAAACGTCCGCGCAAGCACCACAATCAATGCAGAGTTCTTCGTCGATATCGAACTGAGTATCTCCCTCAGAAATCGCGTTGACCGGGCATTCTGGTTCACAGGCGCCGCAGCTGATGCATGCATCCGAAATTTTATATGCCATGCACATCCCCTCCATTCCAGTGCTTACGCACTTCGTTATGATCGGATTATAATCCGAAAAAGCGCAATTTGCAAGTTTTTTAGACAGGATCCCCAAAAATAATGCCCGCTTGTAAAGACGCCCAGTTGTGCCTATAATGCGGTTATGCGCGAAAGCGCTGGATAGGAATGAACGGAAACACGATGAACATGACCTTTTGCTCGCTGACCAGCGGCTCAAGCGGCAACGCCACCTATATTGCCACCAACACCACACGGGTGCTGGTGGACGCTGGCGTCCCTGGCCGCACCCTCAGCAACAAGCTGGCGCAGATTGACATATTGCCGGAGACAATTGACGCGATTTTAATCACGCATGAGCACGCCGACCACATCACAGGCGCTGGTGTCTTAAGCCGCAAACATCACATCCCCATTTACGCCAATGAGGCCACCTGGCAAACCCCGGCCATGCGCCGCCTGGTTGGCGAGGTACCTGTCGGCTTGCGCCGCATCTTTGAGAGCGGCGCGGAGTTTTATATTGGGGACTTGGGCGTGCTGCCCATCATCATCCCCCATGACACGGTGGAGCCGGTGGCCTTCCGCTTATACGCGGGCAACCGCAGCGTCGCGGTCGCGACGGACATGGGCCGTGTGCCCAAGAAGGTGCTAAAAGCGCTGGCCAGCACGGATCTGGTGTTGCTGGAAAGCAACCATGATCCGGACATGCTGCTCCACAACACGCGCTACCCGGATTACCTCAAAAAACGCATCCTGGGTGCCCATGGGCATCTCAGCAATCTGACCTGCGCGCAAACCTTGGCCGCTTTGTTTGAAACCGGGGTCAACCGTGCCTTGCTTGGACACCTGAGCGCGGACAACAACACGCCGGAGTTGGCGCTGCAGACGGTAAGCCAGGAGTTGCGTCAAAAAGGCTTGAAGCCCGGGGTGGACATTCACCTGGACATGACCTGGCGGGACCGCATAGGCGGACTATACACCCTTGACTAAGCACAGAGCAATCCACCTGATCTTGGCTGCGGCTTGTATCACCGCGGGCTGGTTCTTCCCGCAACTGTTGCCTCTTAAGGACGCGGGTTTTGTGCTGCTGTGCTTCATCAGCGCGCTGCAAACCCTGCTGATGTTCGGTGTGCCTGCCTTGTTGCTGATCAGGGGCTTTGGCTTGAGCGCCACACAGGCGATGAGACTGTATCAAAAACCCAGCAGCCTGCACACAGGCTTGATGATGGCCAGCGCGGTCAGCTATACGCTGGTGGGCTCCCTGTTAGGCGCCATGGTGCACGCGGTGCTGAGCTCCTTTGGCATGAAGATCCCCTTGCCGGTTGCCATTGTGCCCAAGACGCTTGTGGATCTGTTGGTCGCAACGCTTACCATTGGCATCATCACCGCCCTATGTGAGGAATTGATGTTTCGCATGGCGCTGCCGCGCCTGCTTGGCCTGAAACTAGGCCCAGGCTGGACGGTGGCGATTAGCAGCCTGGCCTTCGCGGCGCTGCACTTCAATGTGATTGCCTTTGTCCCCATGCTGTTTTTCTCCTTGATCCTCTTTCGCGTTACGGAGAAAAGGGGCAGTTTCCTGCTGGCTGTCATCTTCCACGCAATGTACAATTTCTCCATCCTGATGATGAACTACGCCGACGCACGGCCCACCCTGGGCATGATGGGCATCAGCCTGGCGGTCTTCGTTTTCACAACGCGACTCTTGGTGCGGGAGGAACAACATGAAGTTGACCGTTCTGGGATGTGATGGCACTTTTCCGGATGCGTATGGCGCCTGTTCCGGCTATTTGCTGACAAGCAAGGAAGGCAACCTTCAGCTGGACATGGGCTGCGGCGTGCTGCCCCGCCTGATGGCGCAGATGAAGCCGGAAAACCTGAGCGCCATTTTCATCACCCATTGGCATTATGACCATGTGAGCGACCTGTTGGCGCTGAAGTATTATTTAAAATTAAAAGGCATGCACATGCGCCTTTTTGCGCCCATGGCCCCTCAACCCTTCCTTGACCTCCTTTTGGGCGATGAGTTTTTAATGGAGGAGTTTGCCACAAAGCGGCACATCGCCGGATTTGATGTGACCGCCATCGCGGTCAACCACCCCTTGCCCGCCTACGCGCTGCGCTTTGAACGGAATGGGAAAGCCTTTGTTTATACCGGGGATGCCGTTGGCAGCCCGCAGCTGGCAGCCTTTTGCCAAGGCGCTGATTTGCTGCTTTGCGACGCCACCTTCACCAAGGCACAGTGGCATGAGGGGCTGCCGCATTTTTCCGCTGCGCAGGCGGGGCAGCTGGCGCAGGAAGCCCGGGTGAAGCAGCTGATACTTACCCACCTGCAGCCGGGCAGCGACAAGGACCTGCTCCTTATGGAAGCCAGGGCGGAGTTTGAGCACACCCTCTTAGCGCACATCGGCCTTCAGCTAGCGCTATGAACCCAAGATCCTTCCCCGCACAAAGACCTCTTGTTTGCTGGGCGGCAGCCTTCGCGGCCGGGCTGATCATCAGCCGGTATTGGGATGGATTTTCGCTGTGGCTGCCTTTGGGAGGCCTGCTTCTAAGCTTAATGAGCGTGGTGTTCCTGCCGCGCAGAACCGCCGTCCGGTTTGGGGCCATCTCACTGGCCTTTTTCTTTTTGGGCGTGATGCTTCTGGGTGTGCGCGCGCATCCATGGCTGCCGCCAGCTGGAAAATACACGGTGCAGGGGCGCGTTTGCGGTGAGAGCGCCGTCACCGCGGACGGCCAGCGTGTAAAGGCTGTGCTTTTGGATGTCAGCCTGACTGACGAAAGCGGGCGGGTGGCCAGGATCCCACGCGCCTATTGGACGTATTACCCGCAGGCCGACGCACCCCTGCCCCTGGACGGACAGTGGGCACAGTTCAAAGGCCAGGCCTATCACCCACAGGGGCAGGTCAACCCATATGGCTTTGACTTTCGCTTTCACCTGCTCACACAGGGTATTGCGCTTGGCATCAGCGGGGCGCGGGAGCTGGTTTTGGAGCCGTCCAGCCAACTGATGCCTGCCAACCCTTTCCTGCGCGCGCGGCAAGCGCTGCATGGGCGGATTCAAACCTTGTTTGGTGAGCGGGCTGGCTTGGCCAGCGCGCTGCTACTGGGTGTTAAAACAGACCTGGATGAAGAAACCACGCTGGATTTCCAACGTGCGGGCATCGCCCATGTGCTGGCGGTCTCCGGGCTGCATGTGGGGATGCTGGCTTATTTTTTATTGCTGTTGCTCAAGCCGCTTCACCTGTCTCCAAAAGCCCGGCTGTTTCTACTTTCTGCTGTTTTATTGGCCTACTGCGCGCTGTTGGATTTCCGGCCTCCTGTCTTACGAGCCAGCCTCCTGTTCATTCTGTATTTATCAAGCAAAGTAATCAAGAGACGCGGAGACCCTTTAACTGGTTTGGCAATAGCCTTTCTAATCATATTAATCATTCGACCCCTTGATATATTCAGCCTAGGATTTCAACTGTCGTTTCTAGCGGTCTTTGGCATCATGACAATCGGGGATCGATTGAGCTCATGGGTTTATCAGCTCCAAGGGTTTAAATCATTGCCCAATTTCATCTTAAAAATCATGACTGCCTATGGATTTACACTTGCCGGCAGCCTGGCGACCTTTATCCCCCTGTCCAACAGTTTTCACCGTATTTCCTTAATTGGCCTTGTCATCAGCCCGCTGGCGATTGCGCTGATTGGCCTGTTGATGGCGGGATTCCTGATAACACTGATTATCTCATTTATCTACATGCCAGCAGCAATGCTGGCTGCCATCCCCTTGAATTACTTAACACAGGGGTATCTCACAGGGGTCGCCTTCTTTGCCCGGCTTCCTTATGCCAGCCTGCGTTTGCCGTACATCCATCCGCTTGTTGCAGGTCTATTGTATGTGCTCATGCTCATCCCGACACGCTATGTCGCGTGGAAGCCGCGGGTTAAGCTCATAACCGCCCTGTCGCTGTGCGGGGTGATGGCATTATTGCCATTGTTGCCAAAGGACCAAACGTTGCGCTATGTGCAGCTGTCCAGCGGCTTTGCGGACAGTGCCCTCATCCTGGACGGCGAAACCACCTACGTGATTGACACTGGCGAGCACGCGGGTGATCTGGTCAATTACCTGGCCGCAAACAACCGGCACATCAACCACCTGATTCTCACCCACCTGCATCGGGACCATGCGGGTGGGCTGGAGCAGCTGCTAAAGAGCAACTTGCGCATTGATGAAGTCCTGCTCCCCTTTGGCGCGCTGGAGGCGCGGGACATTGAAGAATGCCTCCCCCTGATTGATCAGGCACAGCAATCGGGCATCGCAGTGCGCTTTTTGGGTGCCGGGGACACCTTGGGCTCGGGGCGGGCACTGGCTACCGTCACATGGCCAAAAACGGGGGCATTGTATCCAGGCATGGCAGCCAACCATGGCTCCCTCGTGCTATACTGGGAGTTGGATGGCTTCAGCTTGCTCACCACGGGTGACATCAGCGCCGCTTACGCGCGATATGCATTGTTGCCCGCGCAGGTGTTGAAGGTGCCGCACCACGGCAGCAGGGCAGACAACAGCCAGGATACTTTAGCGCTTGTATCCCCGCAAATGGCGCTTATCACGGCAAGCAATCACCAGGCGGACCGCTACAAGGCGGCGTGGTCACACCTGGATGCCATGGGCGCGCGCACCATCTCAACCGACGCCGCAGGCGCCATCACACTTCGCTTTAAAACGGGACAAGTTGAGATGTTGACGATGTTTTCACTGGAGGACTGAGTGGATTTTCAGGAGTTTTACCAACATATCAAGCAAAGGACCATCGCCCGCCTCTACCTGTTTGAGGGGGAGGAGGAATACGGCAAGGACAGCGCGCTGGCGGATTTGAAAAAGGCGCTGCTGTCAGGCCCTATGGCCATGGTGAACGAAAGCGTGCTGACCAATCCCACCAACAGTGAGATAATCGCAGCCTGCGAGACCCTGCCCCTCATGGAGGAGCGCCGCTTGGTCGTTGTCAAGGAAAGCCAGCAGCTACTGGGCCGTGCCGCCGCCAAGGCCTCAACAGACGAGGAGGAGGACGCGCCTGCAAGCAGCGCCAAAGGCAAGGATGACCTGGTGCCCTATTTGGACCGCTTGCCGGACACCGTCTGTTTGGTTTTCTTTGTGCGCGGCAAGGCCAATGGCAGCAAGCGGCTGTACAAAAAAATCAGGGAGCTGGGCGGCCTTGTCAATTTTGACATCCTGGACCAGAGCCGTCTCAACCGCTGGGTGGAGCGGGAGTTCGCAAATTATGATTTGAAGATCGACCGCCAGACGGCGGAGCATCTGATTTTCGCCGTCGGGAAAGAGTTGCTGACGCTCAAAGGCGAGATTGCCAAAATCGCCGCCTTCGCCCACGGCCAGGAGCTTGTCACGCTGCAGGACATCGACGCCATCGCGACTTTGAGTGTGGAATACAGGGTGTTTGACCTGTCCGACAAGGTAGCGGACGGGCGCGCGGGGGAGGCCTTGCCGCTGATGCAGGAGATGCTCAAAGGCGGGGAATCCCGTTTGATGCTGCTGGCATTACTGCAGCGGCACTACAGGCAGCTTCTCCTAGCGCGCATCATGACGCAGGACAGGGCTTCTCAAACCAGCATCGCATCGGAACTGTCCGTGCCCGGTTTTGTGGTGCGGCGCATCGTCAATTCCGCCATGGGCTATTCCATTGACCAACTAAAAACAGCATATTTACAGTGCATCCATCAGGAATACCTGATTAAAAGCGGCCAGATTGCTGAAGAGGGCAGCCTGGAACAGCTGGTGCTTGAGCTGATTGCCCTAAAAAAAGAAAGCGCGGTGCAGCGCCGTGCTTGATTTTGCCCTGCTAGCCTCCCTGGGTATCGCATTGGACGCGGACGCGCAAGCGCGGCTGCGCGCCTATCACGAGCTGCTGATTTCTTATAACCAGCGAATGGATTTAACCAATGTACCCCAGGAAGAGATGACCATCCGGCACTACGCGGACAGCCTGCTTCCCATCAACAAAGGCCTGATTGAGGAAGGCGCCCGCATCATCGATGTCGGTACAGGCGCCGGCTTTCCCGGGCTGCCGCTGGCCATCGCGCGGCCGGACTGTAAGATCAGTCTGCTGGAAAGCAAGCAGAAACGTTGTGATTTTTTGCAAACGGTGGTGGAGAAACTGGGGCTGGACCAGGTCACCATCCTGAATGGCCGGGCAGAAAACTACGCCAAACCCCCTCACAGAGAAAGCTATGACCTGGCTGTGGCCCGGGCAGTAGCCCCCCTGAACCTGCTGCTGGAGTACCTGCTGCCCTATGTAAAACCAGGCGGGCAGGCCTTGTGCTGGAAGGGCCCCGCAGTGTTTGAGGAGCAGGAAACCGCCCAGCGCGCGGCAGCCATCCTGGGCTGTGAATTGGGCCAGCTGGTTGATCTTGAAATCCCCCGCCGCAGCCACTATATCCAAGTGGTGCGAAAAACAGGCCCCACACCCAAAAAATACCCGCGCAAGGCGGGCACACCGGGGAAGGATCCCTTATAAGCAGTCTGCTATCTCACCAAAAAACTGTACATCCCAAGTGCTGCGGATACAGCCAGGTTCAGGGAATCGACGGCCCTTGACTGCTCAATCATGACGGGCTGACCGACCTGGATAAAGGAAGCCGGCAAGCCGCTGCCCTCATTGCCAAAGATCAGGCTGTGGGGGTTTTGCTTTTGCTTGACCACTTCCTGCAGGGGCAGTGCCTTGTCTGAGAGCATAAAGGGATGCATCGCGCGCGCGCCCGCCTGCTCCTCATACGCGTCAAAACTGGCAAACTCCTTCACCCGCAGCGAGAACACAGCACCCATGCTGGCCCTGATGACGGATGGCTCAAAGGAATCCGCGCAGGGGGTAATCAGCGCGATATCCAGGTAGGAAAAGCCCAGCGCGCTGCGCAGGATAGTGCCCAGGTTGCCGGCGTCCATGGGGTTCACCAGCACCAGGTGGTTGCAGCTTGGGTCCAGGGCATGCTGCTCCTTGCGGCAAACGGCAGCGGCATAGCAATTGTCCTTGCCGGAAACCCGTTTTAACAAGCGCTCTGCCTGTTCTGTGCGGATGTTCAATCTTTCACAGGCTGCGTACAAGGCCTGCGCCCCTTCCCCTGTGAGCTTGTGATGCACCAGCACGCGGGAGACCTGGTCTGGCACCAGCTCAAGCGCCTGGATGGCAGGATACAGGCCCAGCGCGTAGGTATAGGGCAGTTGGCGTTTGTAGGCTTCCAGCGGCGGCACGGTTTACGCCTCCCCTTCCTGAGCTAACAGGTTGTCCAACACCGCCAGCAGCCTGATGGCCATCATTTTCCCCTCCGCGCCAATCTGGTTGACGGGGCCTGCGCAGGAGGGACAGCCGGACGCGCATCCGCAGGACTTCACCACGCCCGCTGCATGGGCGATAAGCATCCGTCGCATCACAAAAGCCTTCTCGGACAGGCCGATACCGCCCGGGCAGTTATCATACAAAATCAAGGTGGGCAAGTCCGTAAACGGGCTTTTAACCTGGTAGCTGATGGCCAAATCCCGCGGGGAGCACATCAAGTACAGGGGCGCTACGATGCGCAGCAGGTTGGAGATGCCCATCATCCCGTTTTGCAGCGCATCGTTGCTGAAATCCCCCGTCACGCGCGCAGGCAGGGTGAGCCACATGGCGGTGGTGTGCATATCTGTCTCCGGCAGGCGCACCGGGCCATAGCCCAGGGACTCGCCGGTATCAAACTTCATTTTTTTGAAAATCTTTACCAGGCTGGTCACCTTGACCTCGCCCTGCGCGGCGTGCGGCGCTTGCTGGCTTATGTCCAGCAAGCTTAAGCTGACATTCAAGTCGGCATCGGTGTAATAATCCACATCCACCCGGCGGATAAAGGCCTTGCAGGCGTCAAAATCCAGCTTCTCCACCTGGTACTGCACACCCTCATGCAGGTAGATGGCGTTTTCATGCAGCAGCATGGGCACGGTGAAGCGGTCCATCTCCCCCACCATGCGCACGCGGGCGGGGTCCGTGATGTCCATGATCAAAAAGTTTTCCGTCATCGCGGTACGCAGGCTGATCTCGCTGGCGGGGAAGTCCTCCGCCGACCAGAAATAGGTGTCCCCCACGTGGCGGATGATGCCCGCCTCCTGCAAATACTGCTTAAGGCTGTCCGTCCCGGGCGCGTTGCCAAAGCCCTCGTCCTCTGCAAAGGGCAGCTCAAAGGCAGCGCACTTGAAGTGGCTTAGCAGCACGTAGAGGTTGTCCGGGTTGGTGAGGGCGTGCTCCGGTGATTGGGCGAAGAAATACTCCGGATGCGAGATGATGTACTGGTCTATCGGGGCGCTGGACGCAACCAGGATGGTCAGGCTGTGCCCCATCCTGCGCCCGGCGCGCCCTGCCTGTTGCCAGGTGCTGGCGATGGTGCCGGGGTAGCCGCACAGGATGCAGGCATCCAGGGAGCCGATGTCAATGCCCAATTCCAGCGCGTTGGTCGTGACCACCATGTTGACATGCCCGCTGCGCAGGCCGCGCTCAATCTCCCGCCGCTCCTGGGGCAAATAGCCGCCGCGGTAACCACGCACGGTGGATGACTTGCCCAGCACATCACTCTTTTGCTCTTTGAGCGCCTTGGTAAGCACCTCCACCTGCACCCGGCTTTTGGCGAAGACGATGGTCGGCACCTGGTTTTTAAGCAGCAGAGAAGCCAGCATGCGCGCCTGGCTGAGCGCGGATTTGCGGATGCCCAGCTGCTTGTTCACAACGGGCGGGTTATAAAACACGATGTGTTTTTCACCCATGGGCGCGCCGGATTCGTCCACCAGCTGTACGGGCCTGCCAATCAGCTGGGCGGCCAGTTCGCCGGGGTTGGCGATGGTGGCGCTGCAGAGGATGAACTGCGGCCGGCTGCCGTAAAACGCGCACAGGCGCATCAGGCGGCGCAGCACATTGGCCAGGTTGGCGCCGAAAATGCCGCGATAGGTATGGATCTCATCGATGACGATGAAGCGCAGGTTCTCAAACAGTTTTACCCATTTGGTGTGATGAGGCAGGATATTGCTGTGCAGCATGTCCGGGTTGGTCACCACCACATGCCCTGCCTGCCGGATGGCCTTGCGGGCCGCGGCGGGCGTATCCCCATCGTAGGTGTAGGTCTTGATGTCGACCTCCATAGCGGTGATGAGCTCATACAGCTCCGCCACCTGGTCCTGCGAGAGCGCCTTGGTTGGGAAGATGTACAGCGCCCGCGCATCATCATTTGTTAAAATTTCTGACAAAATGGGCACGTTGTAGCAGAGGGTTTTGCCAGACGCTGTGGGTGTCACCACACAGACATCCTTGCGGTTGAGTGCCTTTTTGATTGCCGCCGCCTGGTGGGTATAGGGCGCCAGGATGCCACGGTCCGTGAGGGCATCCCTGACCTTTTGCGGCACACCTTCAGGCCAACTGGAATACAGGGCCTCCCGCGCCGGCAGCACCTGCCAATTGCTGACACAGGATAAAAAATCTTTGTCCGCGCGCAGGGAATCAATCAATTGTTCAACGTTCATACTACTGCCCTCCGTTTATGAAGTTTAACATACTACAGAATGCCAAACAAGGGATTTGGCGTGGTTTTGGGAACATTTGTTCTTGTCTCTGTGTCCCTGCCGCCAAATAATCATTGACAGTCCTCGCCGGGTATCCTTATTATCAAGTGGCGGCCTGGTTTCACCAGGTTGCAGACACCCTTTTAAGGAGTCAAAATGAAAGCGTATTTGGAAACCATAGAGGAGGTCCTTGCCTATACCCTCAGTAGTCCGGAGGGCATCAGCCAGAAGGAGGCCAGTGAGCGACTCATCAAGAACGGCAAGAACAAGCTGAAGCAAGCGGAGAAGGAAACGCTGCTTTTGCGCTTCTTGAACCAGTTAAAGGATCCCATGCTCATCATCCTGATGCTGGCCGCCCTGGTCTCCGGCATCACCAGCGCCATTTCCGGCGAGGGGATGGCAGATGTCTTTATCATCCTGGGGGTGGTGCTGCTCAACGCCGCGCTTGGCGTCTATCAGGAGAACAAGGCCGAGCAGGCCGTTGAGGCGCTGCAGACCATGTCCGCAGCCGTCTGCATGGTGATGCGGGAGGGGCATGTCAGCCAGATTCACGCGGAGGATTTGGTGGTGGGCGACATCGTCCTTTTAGAGGCGGGAAGCGAGGTGCCCGCGGACTGCCGCATCATTGAAGCCGCCAGCCTGCAGATTGAGGAAGCCGCCTTAACCGGTGAATCTGTGCCGGTGAACAAGGACACTGACGCCATGAAGCTGGCGGACTCCGCAAAGGATGTCCCGCTGGGTGACCGGAAGAACATGTGTTACATGGGCTCCACCGTCGTGTATGGCCGCGGGGAGGCCGTGGTCACTGCCACGGGGATGGATACACAGATGGGCAAGATAGCCCACGCCATCACGCAAACCGTGGAGGGGCAAACCCCGCTGCAAATCAAGCTGGCCCAGCTAAGCCGTATTCTGACCTGGGTGGTGCTGGGGATATGCGTCTTTATCTTTGCGGTTTCCTTGTTCCGCACCGGGGACTTTGGCCTGGACGCCATCCTGCGCACCTTTATGATTGCGGTCTCCCTGGCGGTTGCCGCGATTCCCGAGGGGCTGGCCACCGTGGTCACCATCGTGCTGAGCGTGGGTGTGACCAACATGAGCCGCCGCAACGCCATCATCAGGCGCTTAACCGCTGTTGAGACTTTGGGCTCCACCCAGATTATCTGCTCGGACAAGACGGGCACCTTAACCCAAAACAGGATGACGGTGATGGAGGAGCGCACGCAGGACAAGCTGCTCTTAGCCCGCGCGATGGCGCTGGCCTCTGACGCGGAGTGGGAGGACGGCGAAGCCGTCGGCGAGCCAACGGAAAACGCGCTGATTACCTATGCGGCAGCCCTTGGCCTGCCCAAGTCCGAATTGAATAAGACGCACACCCGCGTGGGCGAAGCGCCCTTTGACTCCATCCGCAAGCTCATGAGCACCATCATCAAGGACGAAACGGGTGCGCTGCGCCAATACACCAAGGGCGCGCCGGATGAGCTGATGCGCCAGTGTACCAAAATCTGGGATGGCCAGGCCGCCTTGCCGCTGACAGAAGAAAAGCGGGCAGAGATCCTGGCGCAAAACACGGAGATGGCCAGCCGCGCCCTGCGCGTGCTAGGCGCCGCCTTGCGGGACTGGGACAAGATGCCCGGGTCCCTGCGGCCTGAAACCCTGGAGCAGGATTTGGTCTTCATCGGTCTGGTGGGCATGGTGGATCCGGTGCGGCCGGAAGTCATCCCGGCGATGGCCCAGTGCAGACAAGCTGGCATCCGCCCCATCATGATTACGGGCGACCACAAGGACACTGCGGTCGCCATCGCCAAGCAGCTGGCGATGATTCATTCCGCCGATGAAGCCATCACCGGCTCCCAGCTTGACGACATCAGCGATGAGGAGCTAAACAGCACCATCACCCACTACTCCGTATACGCGCGTGTCCAACCCGAGCACAAGGTGCGCATCGTCACAGCCTGGCAGGACCACAACCAGGTAACCGCCATGACCGGCGACGGCGTGAATGACGCGCCCTCCATCAAAAAGGCGGACATCGGTGTGGGCATGGGCATCACCGGCACAGACGTGACCAAAAATGTAGCAGACATGGTGCTGGCGGATGATAATTTTGCGACCATCGTCAGCGCCGTATCCGAGGGCCGCCGGATTTATGACAACATCCGCAAAGCCATCCAGTTTTTGCTGTCCTCCAACCTGGCCGAAGTCCTGTCCATCTTCATCGCGACGATGGTGGGCTTTGTGATCCTGGAACCTGTCCATCTGCTGTGGATCAATGTGATTACGGACACCTTCCCCGCCCTGACGCTGGGCTTTGAAAGCCCGGATCCGGACATCATGACCCGCGCGCCCCGGGATAAAAACGAGGGCATCTTTGCCGGCGGCCTGGGCTTTAACGTGCTCTACCAGGGCATCTTGGTGGCTGCGCTGACACTCATCGCCTACTACATCGGCCACTACCTAGAGTCTGGCGTTTGGGCATTTGTGCCGCTTAAGCAGGGCATCTCCAAGGATGGCGTCACAATGGCCTTCCTCACAATGAGCCTGGCTGAGGTTTTCCACTCGCTGAACATGCGCTCCACCACCCGCTCCATCTTCACGCTGAAAACCCACAACACAAGCCTGTACATCGCGATGTTCTCCTCCATCCTTTTGACCGCTGCGGTCATCTATGTGCCTTTTTTGCGGGAGGCCTTCAAATTCAAGCAAATCAGCCTGTATGAATTTGGCATCAGCCTCCTCTTAGCCCTCAGTGTGATTCCGATTGTGGAGATGATGAAGCTGATGCTGCGCAAATTGGGCAAGAGCCGCTGACTTGCAAACAGACCCTGCCTTTGGTACAATCAACCTGCCGTATGTAATGTCGGGCCTCGTGCGATTCCATGGTGTGAACCCTGTCAGGTCCGGAAGGAAGCAGCAGTAAGCGCAAGTTGGGATGTGCTGCGAGCTCACCCGATGTTGCATGCGGTTTTAACTTGCCGCAAAGCGGGTACAAATCAAGTGTATACACAGCGAAAGAGGATCAGTGCGAATGAGCCGGAGGGGTCTATCCAAGGCGGACAGGCAGACAGGGGTTTTGTGCCCTTTTATGCCGCCCAAGAGGGAATCCCGCAGGCTTGTTTCTTTTTCCCCTTTGCTTTTCGTATAAAAATAAGTACTTTTGGAGGTGCCTTGTATGTGGAATCTTCCCCCAGCGCTTGACTTTGACCCGGAAATCAGGCAGAGCATCGCGGATGAGTGCATGCGTCAGGAAACCCATCTGGAGTTAATCGCCAGTGAAAACTTTGTAACAAACGCTGTCCTGGCCGCCATGGGCAGCCCTCTGAACAATAAGTATGCCGAGGGCTATCCCGGCCGCCGCTACTACGGCGGGTGCGAGTTTGTGGACGTGGCGGAAAACCTGGCCCGCGACCGCGCGAAGGAGCTCTTTGGCGCGGACCATGCCAATGTGCAGCCGCACAGCGGGTCCCAGGCCAATCAGGGCGTATACATGGCGCTGCTTAAGCCGGGTGATACCGTGCTGGGCATGAACCTCAACCACGGCGGGCACCTTACCCACGGCAGCCCGGTCAACGCCTCTGGTATTCTGTACAATTTTGTCCCCTATGGGCTGGACCCCAAGACCGAACGGATTGACTATGACGCACTGATGGCGAAGGCCAAGGAATCAAAACCCAAGCTGATCATCGCCGGTGCCTCTGCCTATTCCCGGCAGATTGATTTTAAGCGCTTCCGCGAGGTAGCTGACGCAGTGGGCGCATATTTCATGGTGGACATGGCGCACATCGCGGGCCTGGTGGCCGCCGGCCTCCACCCCAGCCCTGTGCCCTACGCCGACGTGGTCACCTCCACCACCCACAAGACCTTGCGCGGCCCGCGCGGCGGCTTGATTCTGTGCAAAGAGGAATTGGCCCGCGCCATTGACAAAGCCATCTTCCCGGGCATCCAGGGCGGCCCCCTGATGCACATCATCGCCGGCAAGGCCATCTGCTTTAAGGAGGCGCTGGAGCCTTCCTTTAAGGAATATTCCAAGCAGGTGATTCTCAACGCCAAGGCGCTGGAGGAAACCTTCCACAAGGAAGGGGTGCGCATGGTATCCGGCGGCACGGACAACCACCTGCTGCTGCTGGACCTGGTGGACACCGACCTGTCCGGCATGGAGCTGGAGACCTTGCTGGGGGACGCCAAGATCACCGTCAACAAGAACATGGTTCCCAGGGACAAGAGAAAACCAAGCCAGACAAGCGGCGTGCGCATCGGTACCCCTGCCGTTACCACAAGGGGTATGAAGGAAGCGGACATGGTGCGCATCGCGGAGGGCATCGCCGACATCATCAAGCGCAAGAATAAGGCCATCCCCGATGTGCAAAAGATGGTGGAGGATTTAACCAAGAAGCATCCCCTCTTCACCTAAGACTCCTCTATGCACCCAAGGAGCCGTCAGTGACGGCTCCCTGCTTTATATCGTGAATTCTTCTGTAGTGGATATGGTATAATATGGTGTGAGGTGATTGTATGCGTGAAACCTGTATTTTAGTTGACGGCCACAGCCTGATGTACCGGGCTTACTTTGGCTTGCCGCCCATGGACGCAGACGGCGTGCCCACCAACGCGGTGCATGGCTTCTTAAGCATGCTGCTGAAGGCCTTTGAGGACATCAACCCCCAATACTGCGTGGTGTTATTTGATGAGCACGGGCCCGTCTTCCGCCATGAGACCTTTGAGCAGTACAAGGAAGGCCGAGCTCCTATGCCGGATGACCTCATCCCCCAGTTTGATGTGGTCAAGGACGTCCTCGCCGCCATGGGCCTGGGCGTGATGAGCCTGCCCGGCTATGAAGCGGACGACCTCATTGGCACCCTCTCCTTACAATGCAAACAAAAGGGCATCTACACCCTCATTCTAACAGGGGACAAGGATGATTTGCAGCTGGTGGATGACGACGTCCACATGCTGTTCACCCGGCGCGGCATCTCTGAAACCGTGCTGTATGACCCGGCGGGCGTGAAGGACGCCTTTGGCATCACACCCGAGCAGGTAACCGACTGGAAGGGCTTGATGGGCGACACCAGCGACAACATCCCCGGTGTGCCAGGTGTGGGTGAGAAAACCGCGGTGAAGCTGCTAAGCGAGTATGGCAGCATGGACCAGGTGCTGGAAAACGCGCACAGCATAAGGGGCAAGCTGGGCGAGCGCCTGCGTGAGCACGCCGACTTGGCGCGCATGAGCCGCGAATTGGCCACCATCAAGCGCGATTTGCCTGTTTATATCAGCTTGAAGGATGCCTCGCTGGCCAAATTGGCCGATGGCGTCCCCACGATGAAGAAATATCAGCTCAATTCTGCCTCCGAGCGGGTGCGCCGCCTTGCCGCAAAAGGCGGCAAGCAGGAGACCGCCGCGGATGTGGATACACTGCCTGACTGGCAAACCATCACCAATGAGGAGGAGCTGAAAGCCTTCTTTACGCCCATTCCAAATGAGCCGACCGCCGTCTTTGCGAACCACGAGGAAACATCCTTTGTTCGCCCAGACGGCAAGCGTGCGCAGGTAGCCATCGCCGCGGGCCAGCAAAGCCTGTTTGACGCGCCGACGTGGCTTCTGCCTGCTGAGGCACTCAAAATGGCCTATCCCTACCTCAAAAACGGCATCATCACCCACCACGCCAAGCAGCTCTTCCACCTGATGAACCTGCCCGCTTCCAGCCAGCCGCCCCTGGTGTTTGACACCCTGGTGTCCAGCTACCTGCACAACTCGCAGGAACGCAGCTACGCGCTGCAAAATTTTGCCAGCCGGGACGCCCAGGGCGTGCTTGACTTATATAACAAGCACAAGGAACAGCTAAAAGACGAGGGCATGGACACACTGTATCAGGAGATAGAGCTGCCGCTTACCACCGTTTTGTATGATATGGAAGCCCTGGGCTTCCAGGTGGACGCAAAGGTCCTGGAACGCCTGGGCGCCGACTTTACCAGCCAGACGGAGGAGCTGCGCCAGAGTATCTATGACTTGACCGGTGTAGCTGGTTTTAACCTCAACAGCCCGCAACAGCTTGGAAAGGTGCTGTATGACACCTTGGGCTTGCCCACACAGCGCAAAACCAAGTCCGGTTACAGCACCGACGCGGAGGCCTTGGAGGCCATCGCGCCTTTGCACCCCAGCATTGAGAAGATTTTGCAGTACCGCCAGGTCAACAAGCTCAACTCCACCTATATTGATACCCTGCTGCGCCAGATGGACAGCAAGGGGCGCATTCACTCCACCTTTGACCAGGTGGGGACAGCGACGGGCCGTATCTCCAGCAACGACCCCAACCTGCAAAACATCCCCGTGCGCACCGCCATGGGGCGGGACATCCGGCGTGCTTTTATAGCCCGTCCTGGCCATGTGCTGATTGACGCGGACTACTCCCAGATTGAACTGCGGATTCTGGCGCACATGAGCAAGGACGAAACGATGTGCGACGCCTTTAACAGGGACCAGGACATCCACACCCGCACAGCGGCGGAGATCAACGGTGTGACGCTGGAGGAGGTCACAGCTTCCATGCGCTCTGACGCGAAAGCTGTTAACTTTGGCATTGTATACGGGATTAGCGATTTTGGCTTGGCACGCAACACCGGCATCTCCATCAAGCGGGCATCTGAGTTTATCTCCCGCTATTTTGAACGCTATCCCGGCGTTAAGCAGTATATGGACAGCTGTGTGCGCTTTGGCTATGAGCATGGCTATATCGCCACCCTTTTTGGCCGCAGGCGCCTATTAAATGAGCTCAAAAGCGGCAATGCAAACACACGCAATTTTGGTGAGCGCGTCGCCATGAACACCCCCATCCAGGGCACTGCGGCGGATATCATCAAGGCCGCGATGGTCAATGTGGCCCACGAACTGCGCAAACAGGGATATCAAGCGCGGCTCATCCTGACGGTGCATGACGAATTGATCATCGAAGCGCCGGAAGCGGAAGCGGAGGCGGTGCGCCGGCTGCTGCGCCAGGTCATGGAAGGCGTCATCAAGCTGGATGTGCCGCTTAAGTGTGACATCAAGGTAGGTTTTAGCTGGTATGATACCAAATAAGCCGCCCATCATTGGCCTAACCGGCGGCATCGCCTGCGGAAAAAGTCACCTGAGTGATGCCCTGCGTGAACATGGCGCAGTCGTGATTGATGCGGATCAGATTTCCCGCGCCTTGACCGCTACGGGCGGCGCAGCCTTGCCCCTGATCCGGGCACATTTTGGCGACGCGGTGTTCGCAGGCGGGGAATTGGACCGGCAAAAGCTGGCTGCCTTGGTTTTTACAGACAAGCAGGCGCTGAAAACCCTGAACCACATCATGCATCCGCTGGTTTTTGAAGAGATGGACAAGCAGATTACGCAGCATGCAGACCAGCCCGCGGTGGTGGTGGATTTGCCTCTTTTGTATGAGACCGGCTTTGAGCCCCGCTGCGCGGAGGTCTGGGCAGCCTATGTGTCAAAAGAGGAGCAGCTAAAGCGCTTAAAACAGCGCGGCTTAACACAACAGGAAGCGCTCCAGCGTTTAGCCAGCCAAATGCCGGCGCACGAAAAAGCCCTGCGGGCTGACTACGTCATTGACACCAGCGGCGCGCGTGAGGACAGCGCGCGTGAGGTGACCCGTTTATACGATGCGTTTATCAGGAGGTATGCCTTTGAGTGACTCTCCATGGAATGTGAAAAGCAGGCGGCGGCGGGCGCCGCAACCCATCAGCCCGCAAAGCGCGCAGGTAAAGCATGTGCCTTTAACCCCGCCAGCGGGGGAACCTGCGCCAACAGCGGCACCGCAGCGCAAGCAGCGGCGGCTGTCCAAACACCCCCCGCAACAGGCTAATCGGCCGGCATCGCCGCCCAAAGCGAAGAAGGCGGGGCAAGCCATCCCCAAAGTCTGCCTGGGCATTGTGGCAGCACTGCTGGTGTTCGCCATCATCACAGGCAACCTTCTCATGCAAAACCAGCAAAAGAAGGATCAATTGCTGGCAGAGCGCGCAGCAGAGGCCCAGCGCATCCTGGAGCACAAGCAATCGCACTACCGGGTGCGCGAGCGCTCCGGCTACCATGATTTGATTAAAAAGTACGCGGCGGAATACCGCATCAGCGCTTCCTTCCTTTCTGCCATCATCAAGTGTGAGAGCAGCTATGACGCCCTGGCCGTAAGCCGGGTAAACGCCAGGGGCCTGATGCAAATTATGCCGGACACCGGTACCTGGTTGGCCGGTCGGTTGAGTTTAAAGAACTACCAACCCGATGCCCTTTTTGACCCGGAGACCAACATCCGCTTTGGCGCTTATTATTTGGCTTATTTAAGCGACATGTTCTCAGGCCAGCCCGTGATGGTGGCCTCCGCCTACCATGCCGGCGCCAACAACGTGAAGCACTGGGCCTTAGCCCGCGCGGAGGACAAAAAAACCATAACGCTGGACATGATCCCGATGGACGATACCCGCAGCTATGTAAGAAAGGTGATGGACGCATATGCGATATATTTTGAACAAGATAAAGGCGGCACTGCTACTCTGCCTGGCGCTTTGCTTTTTGACCCCCAGCGCACTGGCGCGGGAAGGTAATACCGAGAGCATCATCCTGGGCATCGTCTCAGCCACGACAAACCGCCTAAACCCCCTGCAGCCGGTGGAGCGGGAGTTTATGTCCCTGTCCGCTTTGATGTATGAATCCCTCATCACCATTGATGATGACTACATGCCAAAGCCGCAGCTGGCGGAGCGCTGGGAGTCCTCCAGTGACGGCAGCAGCTGGAGCTTTACCTTAAGGGAAGGTGTGGTTTTCCATGACGGCAGCCCCTTAACCAGCAATGATGTCGTCGCCACGGTGACGGAGATCCTGCGCCTGGAGAGCGATGAAGGCGTGGCCAACAAAGGGGCCTACGCGAGCCTGAAATACTTCGTCAAAAAGATTACCGCGCAGGATGAGCGAAACTTTACCATCACCACCAGCCGCAACAATTTTGGCTTTATTTATGCGATGAATTTCCCTATCCTGCCAGCCGGCCAGGTGCAGGCCGATTCCCCGCCGGGGTCCGGCCCCTACCGGGTTGAGCAGTTTATGCCTGCAGACCATATCTGGCTCTCCCACAACTCCTACTGGTGGGGTGCCAAGCCCGACATCACCGAGATTACCGTGATGTTTCACAAAACCAACAAGGAGCTGATCACCAGCTATGAGTATAACCGCGTGGACGCCATCCTGACCCGCTCCATGACAGCAGCCCAGTACCGCTCCAGCGTCAGATCCTTAAACCTCACCTACCGCACCAAGCAGTTGGAAACGCTGGTGCTGAACCACCGCAGCTACGAGCTGGAGGATGTCAAGGTGCGCAAGGCCATCCGCGCCGCGCTTAATTTGGACGCTGTCGCGCAAAGCGCCTATATGGGCATGGCCATGCGCACGGATACCCCCTTGCCCAGCGGCACCTGGATGTACCAGGCGGATGAAGCGCTTTTCCGCCAGAATCAGGAGGTCGCCAACCAGCTGCTTAACGAGGCAGGCTGGAATGAGACCAATGAGGACGGCATCCGGGTGATGGTGCGCAACGGCAAACAGGTCAAGCTGTCTTTGCGCTTTTATGTATATGAAGAGCAGGACAACTCCGTGCGCGCCAACGTGGCAGGGCAGATTGTGAGCCAGTTGGCAGCCGTGGGGATAGAGGCGCGGCTCATGATGATGAGCTTCAAGGAAGTGAAGGAAAAGCTGGACGCAGGCAGCTTTGACCTGGCCCTGGCCAGCTTCAACATGGATGAGACGCCCGACCCCGGATTTTTGCTGATGTCCGGGAATGTGGGGAATTATTCCCGCTACCGCTCCAAGGCCATGGATGACCTGTTTAAGGGGCTGCGCAGCGCTACAACCAAGGATGCCTACCAGAACAAATTGTTCCAGATTCAATCCCTGTTTATCGAGGACTGCCCTTTCATCTGCCTGTATTACAGGGCCGGCGCCATCCTCACCCGGCGGATGTTTACCAGAACCCGGGATATTCGTGAGCCGGATGTACTCAAAGGCATAGAGACCAGGCAAAACTAAGGAGAAAATATGTCATTTATTACGATGAAACCCGGCACCCTGCTGTCCCCCACACCGGTGGTCATGGTCAGCTGCGCGGATGAAGGTGTCCGCCCCAACATCATCACCATCGCCTGGGTGGGCACCATTAATTCCGACCCGCCTATGGTGTCCATCTCCGTGCGGGAGGAGCGCTATTCCTACAATATCATCAAAAATTCGGGCGAATTTGTGGTGAACCTGGTCAGCCGCGAGCTGATGCGGGCAACGGACATGTGCGGCGTCAAATCCGGACAGGATATGGATAAGTTTTTGGCGTGCGGTTTAACAGCCGTGCCCATCCCCGCGCTTCATTATGCGCCAGCTGTCGCGCAAAGTCCCGCCTACCTGGCCTGTAAAGTGCGGCAGTCCATAGATCTGGGCAGCCACACGATGTTTTTGGGCGAGATTGTGGACATGGGCATTCGCGAGGACTTGCTGCAGGATGGCGGCAAAATCGACTTTGTGAAAGCGGACTTGACGGCCTATTGCCACGGAGAATATATGGGCCTTACCCCGCCTGAGGGCTTCTTTGGTTACAGCGTGGCGCGGCCGGAGGTGCTCAAACGCCGCCTGGAAGGGAAATAAGAACTTTTGCGTAAATTCACATCGTAACTTCCACAGTGTAAAGGGTGTGGAGATTACCATGTGAAATGAACGGAAGTTAGTGTAATAAAGTGTGACTAAAGAATAGGAATAGTGCTAAAAGAGAAGTTTTGGTGAAGAGAAAAGG
>JAAYFC010000051.1 GCA_012728435.1 Clostridiales bacterium
AGCAGGTTATTCTGGATGCCGCCGCCCGTGATGTTCAGGCTTGAAACGGGCTTCCCCCTCATTTTACCCATGCGCTCAATGGTATAGCGGTATTTCAGGGCCAGGGACTCATAGCAGGCGCGGGCAATCTGCCCGATGGTTTCAGGCACCGGCTGATGGGTCTTTCGGCAGTAGTCCTGGATTTTTTTCGGCATGTCCCCCGCCTTGTAAAAGATGGCGTCATCCGGGTTGATGATGCTGCGCAGGGGTAAAGCCTGCGCAGCCTGGGACTTGATGTCCTCCCAGTCGGGCACATAGCCCAGGTCCTTTGCCCATTCGCGGCGGCACTCCTGCACCAGCCACAGGCCCATGAGGTTCAAAAGCGGGCGGTAGGCGCCCTGGACGGAACCTTCGTTGCCAAAGCGGCTGAGGAAGGCTTCATCCGACAGCTGCGGCGTGTCGCTTTCAAAGCCAAAGCAACTCCAGGTGCCGGAGGAGCAAAAGGCGAAATCGCCCGTCCCGGGGATGGCGGCCACCGCGCTGGCGGTGTCATGCGTGCCCACCAGGGCGTAGGGAACGCGCGGCAGGCCCACCTCCCGCGCGATGTCATCCTTAAGTTCCCCCAGCAGGCGCCCCGGCATCACAATGTCGCAAAAAAGGTGGCCGGGGATCTCAAGGGCGTCTAAAATCTCCTGGCTGATTTCGCGGGTGGCAAGGTCCACCAGCCCCGTGGAGGCGGCGGCGGTGTACTCCATGCTTTTGACACCGGTCAAAAAATAGGCCAGCAAATCCGGCATCATGAGCAGCGCGCGGGCCTGGCTGAGCGCCCAGTCCCCTTCCCGCACCCGGCGGTAGAGCTGGAAGACGGTGTTGAAGCTGATGGCGGAGATACCGGTGAGGTCAAACATCCGCCGCTCGGGGATCCGCTCCCAGGCGGCCAGCATCTCCTCATCCCGGCTCATCCGGTAGGCCCGGGGGGCTGCAATCAGCTGGCCCTGTGCATCCAGCAGGCCGTAGTCCACCCCCCAGGTGTCGATGCCGAAGCTGTCCGGGGTGATGCCCCGGGCCCGGGCGATGCGGAAGGCCTCCTTGATGTTGGACAGGAGGCCCATGGCGTCCCAGGTGCAGGTGTACCCCTGCTGGACGAAATGGTTGTCAAATTGGTGGATGGGCAGCATCTCAATGCGCTCCCCGTCAAACCGGCCCAGGATGGCCCGGCCGTTGCTGGCGCCGATGTCAAAGGCCAGCAGGTTCAAGGCTTGTTTCATGGCTCCTCCTTTCGCGGCCCCCGGGCTGCCAGGGCCCGGGAACACGGCAGGGAAACAGATTTTTCTGTGTTCATTTTCATACTAAACGCACTCATTAATGCTTCCATGAACCGGTCTGCGTCAGGATTCACTTCACTTCGTTCGCTGCCAGGACAAGCCTGCCAGCTCACTCTGTTCCGGAACCCTTCCTTCCGCTTGAAAGCAGGCTTTCAAGCGAGAGGAGGGACCCCGGAGTGGACGCCTCCGCCGAGCTTGCGAGGTGGAAAGGGAACGCAGGGAGTCCCGACGAGGCTACGCCTCGTTCCTTCGACTTAGCAGAGCCATCAAAAATCCTCGATCCATGATTGCATTAACTCGTGTGTTTAGTATTAGCATGACGGGCCGGGAATGTAAAGGTTGCCGGTGGCCACGGGGCGGGGGCTGCCGCAGCCCCGGGGAAGCGGCGCCTCGGCAGGCGGGCTGCAAAGAAGGCGTTTATTTGGCAAATCTATGGTTATCATGTTTGCATGCCCCTTACAAACCAAAGGAGAAGCACCATGGCATCATACAGCAACAAGGAGTTGAAGGAAGCCCTCCGGGCCCTGCTGTCCCTCTGGACCAAGTGCGAAAAGGCCCAGACCGGCCTGGCGGAAGGCAGCCCCCAGCGCAGCCTGATGTGCCGCAGGGTGAAGGCCCTGGGCATTGCCATTGCCCTGGTGCAGCGGGAACTGGAGGGGATGGCAGATGGCTAAAGCACCCCGGAAGATGCTGGGGGCGGCCACAGACCCCCACATCCTGGCCCTGATGAAGCAGATCGACACCCAAAGCAAGGACACCGTGGCCCGGTGGTGCCTGGACTACGGGGAGGCCGTCCTGCTGCCCCTGTATGAGGGCCGCTGCCCCGGGGACCTCCGCCCCCGCCGCGCCCTGGAGGCGGCCCGGGACTGGCTGGCCGGGAAGGTGAAACTGCCCTATGTGAAAAACATCATTTTGCAGGAGGCCCACGCCGCCGCCCGGGAGCGGGAGGACGACCCGGCCGCCCAGGCAGCAGCCCGGGCCCTGGGCCAGGCGGCCTCCGCCATCCACACCGCCACCCACGCCCTGGGCATTGCCTTTTATGGCGCCGCCGCCATCGCCTACGACCGCCTGGGCACCGGGGCCAGCCCCGAGGCCTACGCCGCCATCGCCCGGGAGCAGGGGGAGGCCTTGCTTGCATCCCTCCGGGCGGTGTCGGTGGAAAACGAGCCCAACCCGGTGCGGGTGAAGTGGTATTGCTGAAAGGGAAACACGGTTCCTTCTGAATTCAAACGAGGGTGCATTTTGGGCAGATAAACTCAAAATGCATCCCAAAAATCAAGACAAAATTAGGGTGCATTTGCTGTTCGTTTTGACAGAAATGCACCCTGAGTTAATGACGCTGTGAAACCTTAAGTCTGTTTGAACTGGCTTTCGTAGAGCTCCTTGTACTTGCCGCCCAGTTTCATGAGCTCGTCATGGTTGCCGAACTCGGCGATGTTTCCGTTGTCCATGACCAGGATGACATCGGCCTCGCGGATGGTGGACAGGCGGTGGGCGATAACAAAGCTGGTGCGCCCTTCCATCAACTGGCGCATGGCGTGCTGGATGCGGTGCTCAGTGAGGGTATCCACGTTGGAGGTGGCCTCGTCCAGGATGAGGACGGGCTTATCAGCCAGCATGGCGCGCGCAATGGTGAGCAATTGCTTCTGGCCGGAGGAGATGTTGTCGGCTTCCTCGTTGATGACCATCTGGTAGCCGCCGGGTTGGGTGAGGATGAAGTGATCGGCGTGCGCCATGCGCGCGGCCTCCATGACCTCCTCATCCGTGGCATCGGGGCGGCCGTAGCGGATGTTTTCCATGATGGTGCCGGAGAACAGCCAGGTGTCCTGCAATACCATGCCAAAGGCGGAGCGGGCTGTGTCCCGGGTGAGGGCGGCGATGTCCAAATCGTCCAGGGTAATGCGGCCGGACTGCGGCTCATAAAAGCGCATAAGCAGCTTGACTAAGGTGGTCTTGCCGCTGCCGGTCTCACCCACGATGGCGCAGGTCTGCCCGGGCAAAACGCAGAGTGAGAAATCGTGGATGATGATCTTCTCCGGGTCATAGCCAAAGCGCACATGCTCAAAACAGACGCGGCCTTTGACCGGCGGCAGGGCGGGCGGGTTGACAGGGTCCGTTTCCTCTTCCAGGTCCAGGAAGGCGAAGACGCGCTCGGCCGCGGCGGCCATGGTCTGGATGGCGCCGGTGATCTGCGAGAACTGCATCAGCGGCTGCATGAAGTTGCGCACATACTGGATGAAGGCCTGCACATCGCCCACGGTGATGATGCCCATGGCGGCCTGCGCGGCGCCCACCACCACCACCAAGAGGTAGCCCAGGTTGTTGGTGAAGTTCATGATGGGCTGCATCAGCCCGGTGAAAAACTGGCTTTTCCAGGCGCTGTCATACAGCTTGTCGTTGGACTCCTGGAAGGTTTTTAAGGTTTCGTCCTCGCGGTTGAAAGCCTGGATGACCATGTGGCCGGCGTAGGATTCCTCCACCTGTCCTGTTATGTCGCCCAACAGTTGCTGCTGCGCCTTGAAATAGCGCTGGGAGCGCTTGAAGATCATGACCGCGATCAGCATGGCCAGGGGTACGACCAGGACAACCAGCAGGGCTAAAAGCGGGCTGATGACAATCATCATAATGAGCACGCCCAGCAGGGTGGCGATGCCGGAGAGGAACTGCGAGAAGATGTTGGAGATGTTCTGGGAGACGGAATCCACATCGTTGGTGATGCGTGAGAGCACATCGCCGATGCTGGTTTTTTCGTAGTAGCCAACGGGTACGCGGTGGATCTTCTCCCCGATGCGCTGGCGCAGGCTGCGGGAAAAATCCACGGTGACGCCCGCGATGACGCGCTGCATGATGAAGGAAAAGGCGGAGCTGGCCAAGTACAGCCCCAGCAGGAAAAGGAGCACCTGCGCGATGCGCGCAAAATCGATGCCGCCCGTGCCGCGCACCTTGGCGATCAAGCCTTCAAAGATGGCGGTGGTGGCCTGGCCGGAGATCTTGGGCCCAAAGATGCCGATGGCGGCGCTTGAGATGGACGCCGCGGCGCAGATGTACAGCTTGGCGCGCCAGGGCTTCAGCACCTTGAACAGGCGCTTGACGGTGTTTTTGAAATCCTTGGGTTTTTCGACAATCCGGCCGCCGCCGTGGGGGCCGCCCTGGGGACGCTGCGGCTGGCGCCGTTCTTTTTTATGTTCACTCATGACGCCTGCCCTCCCTGCCCGGCCAGCTCATCGTCTGACAGCTGGCTCCTGGCGATTTGTTGATAGGTGGCGCAGGAGGCCATCAATTCCTTGTGCGTGCCCTGGCCAACCAACTGGCCCTGGTCCAGCACCAGGATGGTGTCTGCCTGCATGACGGTGGCGATGCGCTGGGCGACGATGAGGACGGTTGCGTCCTCAAAATCCTTCTTGAGCGCCTGGCGCACCAGCAAATCGGTGCGGTAATCCAGGGCCGAGAAGGAATCGTCAAACAGCAAAAAGCGCGGTTTCTTGGCGATGGCGCGGGCGATGGACAGGCGCTGCTTCTGCCCGCCGGACAGGTTGCTGCCGC
>JAAYFC010000005.1 GCA_012728435.1 Clostridiales bacterium
AACCTCGAAAACCTGGCTGAAAAACGCTCAGGCAAGCATTCCGATTCTAACTACTGGCAAAACAAGCCCATTGTACCAAGCGCTGCATGGCCTTTCCTCTTTCTCTGTCGCCTGACTACCTACAATATCTTGACGCGATCACCATAGCGCTATCTCTTTCCCAAAGACGCCGTATCTGTTATGCTCTGTGTGAACATTTTCACAGGAGGATTTAAACGCATGCAGTTTCAACCATTTGATGTCCTGCCAAAGGATGCCAGGACGACCGTCTTCTTGCTTGGTGAGGACAACTACAAGGAGGGCGGCCACAGCGCTTTAACGGGGGAGCAGCTGGCTGGCATCCTGGCGCTTTGCCTCAAGCCCGGCAAGGTGGGAACCATCAAATCAGCCGCCAGGGAGGGGCTGAAAGCGGATGTATACGCCCTGCTGCCCAAGGAACTCACCTATGACAAGCTGGAGGAGCTCATGGCGGAGGTGGCCAGCACCCTGCGCACGCTGAAGGCGAAGCAGGTGGACATCGCCCTTTTGGACGACAGCTTAAAAGACCTGTCCGCCGCTTTTTACAAGCAGCTGGCGCTTGTGGACGATGGGTTCAGCCACTATAAAACCACCGGCATTGACCCGATTGACCCACAACAGGACAAGCAGGAGGATGAGGCGTTTTCGCCCACCTTCACCTTGTATCTGCCGAAGTCCATGGACCAAAAGGCGGAAGAGAAAACAGCCAAACAGGCGAAGAAGCTGGCCGAGGGCATCCGCATCACCAGGCGTCTGGTCAACGAGCCTGCCAACGTGATGTCGCCCAAGCGCTTGGCCCAGGAGGCTAGTGAGCTGGCCAAAAAGCATGGGTTTGAGATTGAGGTTTTTGACGAGCAGCAAATCCAGGACATGGGTATGCAGGCCTTTTACAGCGTGGCCAAGGGCTCGGACGCCCCGCCGCGTTTCATGGTCATGCGATATATGAACAACCAGGACACCAAGCAAGTGCTTGCGCTGGTGGGCAAGGGGCTGACCTATGACTCCGGCGGCTATGCGCTTAAACCCGCAGCGGGCATGGATACGATGTTTTGTGACATGGGTGGCGCGGGCGCGGTCATCGGCGCCATCAGCACCCTGGCCATGCTGAAGGCCAAGGTGAACGTGGTGGCCATCGTGGCAGCCTGTGAGAACATGATCTCCGGCCACGCCTACCGCAACGGGGACATCATCGGCAGCCTGGCCGGCAAGTTCATTGAGGTGGTCAACACCGACGCTGAAGGCAGGCTCACCCTGGCGGATGCCATCACCTACGCCGCCACCGTGATCAAGGCGGACAAGATCATTGACATCGCCACCCTAACAGGGGCAGTGGGCGTTGCCCTGGGCAACCAGATTACGGGCGTGGTCGCGGATGATGAGGGCATTTGGGAGGCGATTTCCGCCGCTTCGTCAAAAAGCGGGGACAAAGTCTGGCGCCTGCCGCATTTTGATCACCTGGCCAAGAGCAACCAGTCCGAGCGCGCGGACATCAAGAACTCCGGCGGCCGCATGGCCGGCACCGCAACCGCGGCGCTGTTTTGCCGCGCCTTCGCCTTTGGTGTGCCATGGGGTCATCTGGACATCGCGGGCACCGCGTATTCTGACAAGGCCAGCGCCAAAGCGCCCCTGGGCGCTACCGGCATTGGGGCGGAGATCCTCACCCTGGCCGCCGTCAAATTATTCGAGCAATAAGATCAACCGCACATCATCAACAAGCCCGGAACCAGGAATTGGTTCCGGGCCATTTGTTTTGCGGATTGATTGCTTAGATGTGACGCCCTTGCGCGTCATGCAGCATATCATGGCGCAGCTTCCACAGCTTGTGCGACCAGTCCACCTTAAACAGTGTGGGGAAGATCAGGCGCAGATGCTGCTCCCAGATGGTCTGCTCCTCCCGCTTTCGGTGCGCCCGGATCTGGTCCAGGGTGGGCTTTTCATATACCACAACCCCGTCTTTCACAAAGGGGACCAGCATCTTCCTGGCTGTAAAACGGGTCAGCGTCATGCGCTTCCAGGTGTCCTGCGGGTCAAAGATGGTAAGCGGTTCGCCCTCATCAATCACCTCATCAGACAGGGTGATCAAATCCGCCACCGCCATCCCGTCCTGGTCATACAGCCGGTAAAGCTCCTGGTGCCCGGGCAGGGTCACCTTGACAGGGTTGTCAGAGCGCTTCAGCTTGGGCAGCAGCACGCCGTCTGTTTCCAGCGCGTTCATCTTGTACACACCGCCAAAGGCGGAGCGGTCCGCGCTGGTGATTAATTTGGTGCCCACACCCCACAAATCAATCCGCGCGCCCTGCAGCTTCAAATCGCGGATGATGGTCTCGTCCAGGTCGTTGGAGGCGCAGATGATGACCTCCGGGAAACCCGCCTCGTCCAGCATCTTGCGCGCCTCCTGGCTTAGGTAGGCCAAATCACCCGAGTCCAGGCGGATGCCCAGGGGCTTGCCGCCTTTTGCCCGAATCTCCCCAAACACCTTGATGGCGTTGGGCAGGCCGGAGGCCAGGGTATCATAGGTGTCCACCAACAGCAGCGCGTTGTCGGGGAAGCAGTTCGCGTAGGCGCGGAAGGCCTCCACCTCGGACTCAAAGCTCATCACCCAGGAGTGGGCGTGCGTGCCGGCAACCTTGATGCCAAAGGTCTGCCCGGCTAAGACGTTGGAGGTGGAATCGCATCCGCCAATCACAGCGGCGCGCGCGCCGTACAGCCCGGCGTCCGGCCCCTGGGCCCGCCGTAGGCCAAACTCCATCACAGCGTCCTCCTCCGCCGACCTGACTACGCGGTTGGCCTTGGTGGCGATGAGGGATTGATGGCCAAGCAGGGTTAACAGCGCGGTCTCTATCAGCTGCGCCTGCGCCAGCGGCGCGTCCACCCGCACCATGGGCGTCCCGGGGAAGATAAAGCTGCCCTCTGGCACGATGTCAATGGTGCCGGTGAAGCGGAAATCCTTCAAATACCGCAGGAAATCCTCGTCAAACAGATGCAGATTGCGCAAATAATCAATGTCCTCAGGCCCAAAATGCAAGTTTTCGATATAGTCCAAAAACTGCTCGTTGCCGGCCATGATGGCATAATTAAGCCCGGGCGCATGGCGGAAAAACATCGTAAACACCGCGCGGCGGTCCTGCATGCCCTGCTTTAAATAGCCCTGCAGCATGGTCAGTTGGTACAGATCGGTCAACATGGTCAGGTTTCTCATGGCAAATCCTTTCTAGTTCAGCTTGTCAAACTCGTCCAGGTACAGGGCCGCAGCGGCGTCGGAGGGAAGGGCAAATCCGCCCCGCGGGGACAGGGACACCCCCAGGGGGGCAGGCCCATCCGGAAGGCAGTTGCGTTTGAACTGGCTGGTAAAAAACCGGCGGAAGAAGTCGCGCAGGCGGGTCTTGATCTCTTCGGGGGGAAACTGCCCCAAAAACACGTTTGCCGCGCGCTCATAGATGGCAAGGGGGGCCATTTGTTCATTCAGGAAGTGGTGCAGGAAGAAATCCGTCAGCAGGTAGGGGCCCAGGATTTCCTCTGTGCGCTGCGTAATCCGTCCATCTGCTGCGCTTAACAGCTCCGGGCTGATGGGGGTATCCAGGATGTCAAGAAGTACCCTCGCTAATCCCTGGTTCCTGGTGTCCTTTACGCATTGGCTGATGATCAGCTGGATGGCGGTTTTGTACAAGCCAGCGTTCACGCCGTACATGCTGATATGGTCACCGCCAAAGGTGGTAAAGCCAAGGGCCAATTCGGACAAATCACCGCTGCCCACCATCATACCGCCCACCTGGTTGGCCTTGTCCATCAGCACCTGGGTGCGCTCCCGTGCCTGCGCGTTTTCAAAGGCGGCGTCAAAGCAGTCGGCAGGCTGGCTGATGTCCTGAAAATGTTGGGCCAAGGCGGCCTGCAAATCAATCTCCCGCGGGGTGAGCCCGGCGGCTTCCATCAAGCGCCAGGCATTGCCCTTTGTGCGCTTGGAGGTGCCCAGCCCAGGCAGGGAGAGGGCGTATATCCCCGCCTTGTCAAGCCCTTCAATCTCAAAGGCGCGTAAGGTGGTCATCAGCGCCATTGTAGAATCCAAGCCGCCGGAGATGCCCAGCGTGACGGTTCTGATGCCGATGCGCCGCATCCGCGTGGCCAAGGCCTGCGCGGCGATTTCCAGCGCTTCACGGCACCATGCTGCCCGCATGGCCGCGTTGAGGGGTGCGTAGGGCATCTGCGGATGCGGCACAAAGCCGGTATGAAAGGGCTTCCTGGTTTGCGCGTTTCCCGGTAAGTCCAGCGTCACCTGGGCCTTTGCCATCTGCTGCGAAAAGGCGGGCGCGTGGGCTTGCACCTGCCCTGCCTGCAGGATGACGGCATCCCCCGGATACACCGCATCGGTTGTGGATTCATTGGCACCTGCGTTGGCGAAGGCAAAAACGGGCAGGTCTGCGAAGGATTGGGATAATGAAGCAGGCCAGCTTGCCAATTCACCAGCGCGCGCGGGGCGTGCCGCCGCGGCCAGGATCAGGGAGGCCTCTTGCGCGCTTGTGTCAGAAAGGTCATCAAAAAAACAGATCAGGGCCTTCTGGTCAATGCCAATGGGCGTAAGGTCCACCAGGGCATCAGCTCCATGGCCTGCCTTAAACACCAGATGGTCCGCGCGGTGTAAGACGCGCTTGTTCACAGATTGCACAATCCGTCCGTCCAGCGCTGCCAGCAAGGTATTATATACATAAGCATCCTCAAAATAAGGCAGGCCAAACACCACCAGCATGCCCTGGCTTTCTTTTGCGATTGTGTCCGCTGCCTCGCGGCAGGCAGCCAGGACGCGCGCATGGCGCAAGAGGTCTCCGGCTTGCCCGCTCACACATAGTTCAGGCAGCAGCAGCACCTTCGCGTCGGCAGCCCTGGCTTCCCTCACGCGCGCCAGAATAGCCCGCGTATTACGGATAATATCAAGCGGCGCGCCTTCCGCTGGCGCGCCGGCCATCACCATCATGCTTTGTGCCAAACTGTCCTTCTTTCTGCCAAAAGGCGGATCGGATTGCACAGGTTTGCTGTATTCATCATAAACCGCGGGCGCATTCATGGCAAGCCGTGTGGTATACTCATGCACAGATGGAAAGCATCACGTCACAGGAGGTCAGTATGCGGCTGGGCATTATGGGCGGAACCTTTGACCCCATTCACCTGGGGCATTTGCACGTGGCGCGCGCGGCGCTTGTGGAAGCGGCGCTTCAAAGCGTGCTCTTCTTGCCCGATGGCGACCCGCCGCACAAGCAGCCCGGTGCCAGCGGGGAGGACCGCTTAAGAATGACCCAGCTGGCGATTGCAAACGACCCTGCCTTTTGGGCAAGTGACATGGAGCTGCGCCGCCCCGGGCGGACCTACACGGTGGATACCTTGATGGAGCTGATGAGGGAAGACCCGCAGCGAGAGCTCTACTACCTCATCGGTTCGGATACCCTCTTCCAGTTCCCCACCTGGAAGACAGCGCACAAGGTGGCCGCCCTGTGCAGCATGCTGGTGGTGCCCCGGCCAGGAACAGATATTGACGAGGTGCGCTGGTTTATGCGCAAGCTCTTTTCCGACTTTGGCTTAACCAGCGCGCTGCTCACACAACCTGGGCCGGATATCTCCTCCACCAGGATACGGGCGCGGGTGAAATCGGGGCAGGACATCACCGCCCTGGTGCCGCAAGCGGTGGCGCAGTATATCGCGCAGCACCAGCTGTATCAACAGGATTTAACTTAACCACAAAAAAGCCGCCCGTTCAGGCGGCTTTCGCTGTTACTTACGATTTACTGATTAATAACGGCTCTGGTTGTGCTTGCCGTAGCAGTCGTGGCAGTAGACCGGACGGTCGCCACGGGGCTGGAAGGGCACCTGGGTGGTGGCGCCGCATTCGTCGCAGATCACGGAGAACATCTGGCGCTCGCCGCGGTTCTGGCTCCGGCGGTTGGCACGGCAGCTGGGGCAGCGGCCAGGCTCGTTCTGGAAGCCCTTTTCGGCATAGAAAGCTTGCTCGGAGGAGGTGAAGGGGAACTGGGTGCCGCACTCACGGCAGGTTAGGGTTTTGTCGGTGTACATGTATGTCATGTCCCTCCTTGATATTTGCCAAACCGATGCGATCTGTGGTTCCGTGGTTACGATCAGTTTTCCTGAGCAACTACCGGAGGAACGTCCGAATCCCTGGGCTTGGTCCACAGTCATCCTAACACAAAAGAATTGTCTTGTATAGTCTTAATGGCAATGTTTTTCGCCGTTTGGTAAAATATTTTTTGCAGTAAATTCACAGAGTAACTTCCACAGTGGACGTTGCGGTGGAAGTTAGTAGGAGACGAAATTGCTGGTGGAGTTTAGTCTGAGAAGAAAAGGAGCTCAGACAATGCACAAGAACGAGAAGAAGTACAAACACCTAACG
>JAAYFC010000052.1 GCA_012728435.1 Clostridiales bacterium
CCTCTTCTTTTACCTCAAAAACATCGGCCTGCCCTTTTTGCTGCTGATTTTCGCCCTGTTTGAAAAGAACGCCTGGCACAGGCGGCTGTTTGCGGGCGCTTTTGTCATTTTTGTCATCGCGGAGTTCATCCTCTTCCAGCCCAATGAGTACGATAACAACAAGCTGTTTTATGTCTGGTGGCTGCTGTGTGCCATGCCGGCGGCGGACTACGCCTTCACGCTGTTTGACCGTTTGAAAGGCCTGCGCTCGCGGCGTGTGATTGCCGCGCTGGCTGTCTTTGTGATGTTCTTCACGGGCGTGTTGGCCCTTGCCCGGGAGATGGTGAGCAACTATATGATGTTCTCCGCGGCCGATGTCCGCCTGGCAGATTTTATCAAGCATGAAACGCCCCCCGATAGCCGTTTTATCACCGGGACCCAGCATGTCAACCCAGTCTCGTCCCTGACAGGGCGGGAGATTGTGTGCGGGCCGGATTTGTGGCTGTACTTCCACGGTTTTGACACCCGCGCGCGCCAGGAGGACATTACCCGGTTTTACCAAAACCCCACAGCTAATGCGGACATCCCAAAGAAGTATGGCGCGGACTACATCCTGCTGGGCTCCTTTGAGCGCGATGTCCGCCCCGATGAGGACGCGCTGGATGAGCGCTATATACGGGTGTATGAGGACGGGGACATGGTGCTCTACAAGGTTCCGGAGGGCTAGGCGATGATTGAGCGGTTTTTAAGCTATTCCCTTCGCTGGCAGTGCCCCGTCAAGCTGGTGTACATGAGTGAGGGGCAATTAAAAACGGGCAACATCACCGTGGTGTCGCTTACTGAGGACAGCTTTGACTACATCACCGCGCGCAAGAAAAAAACGCCGCAAACCATGCGCACAGCTGATGTGCTGGCCGCCAGCTATGCCCGGGGTGATGACGGGGACACCGCCAAAAAGCAGCAGCATAAGGAAAAGGAAGCAGATGTTCAGTAAACTACAACGCATCCAACAACAAAAGCCCCGTCTTTATGAGATGGGGGCTTACCTGGTCTTCGGCGTCCTCACCACCCTGGTCAACTGGGTGGTGTACGAGCTGCTCAAGCTGATTCTGGGCCTGTCCGCCCACCCCCAGGGCAGCGCCCAATACACCCTGATTGCCAACATCTGTCAGGGCGCAGCCTGGTTTTTAAGCGTGCTGTTTGCCTATGCCACCAACCGCCGCTTTGTGTTTGACAGCCGCACCAAAAAGGGCGGTTTCTGGCTGGAAATGTGGCAGTTCATCTCCTCCCGGGCCCTGGGCTATGTGCTGTTTGACCTGCTGCTGTTTAATGTTTTCCTGCGTTTTATGGGGGACAGGCCGGCCAAACTCATCATGAATGTCTTTGTCATCATCTTTAACTACCTGGCCAGCCGTTTCGTCGTGTTTCGAAAAGCAAGGCATGAAGGGAGCAATCAGCAATGAAAGCCCAGCCCATGATCGCAGTCAGGGATGTCCCGGCCTCTGCCCGGTTTTATATGGATCTTTTGGGGGCAGTGTCCGGCCACGGCGGGGATGAGTACGAGCAACTGCTGGTGGCAGGCCGCCTGGTGCTGCAGCTCCACGACTGCCGGCCCGATGCCAACCACGGCCCCCTCCGGGATGGGGACATCCGCCCTGGCAACGGGGTGATCCTGTGGTTTGTCACGGATGATTTTGAAGCGCAGATTAAGCGGGTTCTGGACATGAAGGTCTCCCTGGACCGGGAACCGGCCATGAACCCCTTCTCCCGCAGCATGGAGCTGTGGCTTCACGACCCGGACGGCTACCAGGTGGTCATTGCCGGGCCTTCGGCGTGGGAACACAAGCGGGGGGACAGCATAGCAGCGAATCCCTGATGTCAGAAAAACAAACCATATCAAAGGGGAGTTTCAGAGGGCACGGTTCCTTCCAAACGCAAACCGCCAGGCTTGATCTTGCCTGGCGGTTTTTTCCTGTGGATCAGTCCTCCTGCAAGGTCCAGGAGTTGAAGCTGTACTCTGTCAGGGGGATGGTCAGCACCGTGCCATCCTCAAAGGTGA
>JAAYFC010000053.1 GCA_012728435.1 Clostridiales bacterium
GGGTTACCCACCACATTCATGATCTGGTTTTTCAAGCGGACACCTGAAAGGGGTTTGCGGATCTTCTTCCTATTCACTATTCTACCTCTTGGACGTTCATTTCGACTGATTCCATTCTACATCTCTGAATACTTCAGTCTACATGATATAGTACAGTTGTCTTCGCAATCGTTTGCGGTAGTTACTAACCCCATTGTAATCAAACGTTGCCCAGTTTGTCAAGAATTAAAAAAATCGATTATTGTAATGACGCTGACAATATATTATTCTCAAATTATCTCACTATAAAAGGAGCCTGCCATGCCCATCTGCCATCCCTTTCCGCCTTATCTTTTGCCGAACAGCCGGGTGCTGGTGCTGGGCTCCTTTCCCTCGGTACGCTCCCGGGCGGAGGGATTTTATTATGGGCATCCCTCCAACCGCTTCTGGCGGCTGCTGGCACAGATCTGTCAGGAGGAATTGCCTGGCGACATCAAAAGCAGAAAGCAGCTTCTGGCAAGGTGTCACATCGCCCTGTGGGATGTGATTGAAAGCTGTGAAATCACCGGCTCCAGCGACCTGTCCATCAGGAACGCCCGGGTGAACCCCATCGCGGAAACCATCAGGCACTTCCCCATCCAGGCGATTTTGCTCAATGGAAGCACTGCCGCCAGGCTGTATAACAAACAGGTTCATCCAAAACCGGAGCTTCCTGCCCTTCCCCAGCCTGACCGCGAAAAAGAGCTGGTCTGGCTTAAAGGCGGGGGATCCCCTTCCGCCATCCATCACCCTCTTCCTGCAGCGCAAGCCTTCAGATAAGCCAGATGCTTGGTACGAAGATGTGCCAGGTACAGAAGTAACGATACCCCTCACTGGTGAATACGGCAGCCTCGATGGTTTCAGTTACACCTTCACCGGCCCCTTTGCCAAATACGCAACCACAGGGGTGGAGTTCACCTACCGGCTGAGGGAAAACGACCTCTGGGCTTACAAACAGGAGTACCTGGAAGCAGGCAACTTCCTCCACCTGACCAACACCTACATCAATAACAACGCCCATTTGGATGTAACAAAAATCTACGAGCTGCCAGACGGAGCGGTTTTGGGTGATATCCCAGCCACAACCACCCTGCAGCTGATGCAGCAGAAGTGGGATTCTTCCCAGAATCCGGCCGTGTGGTCTGACCCGATACCCTATGGGGATCCGGTGGTGCTGCACCGGGATGGCGCCGAGCCTGATTTCGAAGAGAAAAACGGCAAATTTGAAGCCTGGTACGGATTCAGTGGCATGCCTGCATACGCAACAGACGCCTCGCCGTATGCTTACTCAGCAATCGAGTCCCCTGCACCCAATGGCTACAAGGTGAGCATTCATGTCAGCACAGGAGAGATGCCTCGTACCACGATCACCAACACCTACGACGGCGTAACCGACAACACCCCGGAAACCCCGGTTGAAAATCCAGTCACCATCACGGCTAAGAAGGTCTGGGCGGACTTGCCAGATAACACCACTGGCGCCAGCGTGCAGTTCCAGCTCAAGCGGGGTACCGAAAACCTTGGTGACGCTGTGGATATAGTAGACAGTGGCGAGCAGACAACCCCGCATACCACGCAAGCCAGCTGGTCCGACTTGCTGCGGTATAAGACGGATGGCACAAACTATGTCTATACTGTGGAGGAAGTCAGCGTGCCTGATGGCTATACCTCCAGCGGTGCCGGCAATGCCGCCAATGATTACACCATCACAAACACCTACTACCTGCTGCGCATCACCGGCAAGAAATTGTGGGTGGATGTGCCAGAAGGAGCAACGAAGCCGACGGTCACTTTTAGGCTGTACAGACAAGGAACCATTAATGGCTCAGCCTACACTCAGCAAGTCCCGGGTTCTGGAGATAAATATCCTACTAAGGATAACGATTGGACTGTAATCTGGGACGGCGTTGAACCCAAACAGCCGAATGGTCAACCGTTTTCTTTCTTTGTACGGGAAGTGGAGTTTGCTGGAGGTTACGAAACCACAAACAATGATGCCGTTGTAAATGAAAGCAACGCCTATTCCGCAACCATTACAAACAAGTATACTGGTGGTACTGCAAAAAGCGTTTATGCTACTAAGAGCTGGTTTGCCTCCGCTTCACCCAGCGGTGATTATCCGGAGGTTGAGTTCCGGCTGTATCGGCATGAGCAAGGCAGCACTGAGAAGGAGCAAGTTGGCGATCCGAAAGTAATCGATGCTCAGTCTGAGGGTCTGGGTATGCCCGGGGAAAACCAGACAGTACAATGGGATGGATTAGAGACCTATTCTCCTGAGGCGAAGCTTTACATTTACTCCGTAGATGAAGTGGAAGTGCCATTTGGCTATAAGAAGAGCGATCCTGTTGGATACGGGACAGAAAGCTCTCCCTTCGTCATCACCAATAAACTCCAGGACGCCCAGATTCAGCTGTTCAAGTTCTATTTAGACAGCAACAATAATGAAATGCCCGCCCGGGACTTCACTTTCAAACTGGAGGGCAAAGGCGCAAATGGCGTAGACGAGTTCTTGGTTGCCATTCCTGGGAAAGACAACATTGTGGTGAAATCTGGAGAAACCTTCACCATGTCCAGCATTGGAGAAAGTGCAACCATCAGCGGCCTCATGGTTGGGCAGCCCTTTACTGTAACAGAGATGGACAGTGAAGCCTTCGATGTGCGTAACAGCACCGGGGCTCCCCCCTCAAATTGGGAGTTTGACAACTCAAGAACCATTACCCCAACGGATATCTATCCGATTTTCCCCTCCCTGACAACAGAGTTTATCAACAAGCTGGTGGGCCAGCTCAAGGTCACCAAGACGGTGACTGGCCTGACGGACGAAGAACTTGTAAGCGCCCCGGCCTTCAGCTTCAAAGTGACCGGGCCGGAAGGCTTTGACGAATCCTTCACCCTCAAACATGGCGAGAGCAAGGAATTTGACAGCCTGCTGCTGGGCGAATACACCGTGACCGAAACCAAGGTGAATGGTTATACAACCACCATGAACCCGGCAGACGGCAAGGTTACCCTGAGTCTGGACAACCGCAGCCAGACGGTGGCTGTCACCAACAACTACACCGGCAGCCCAAGGGAGAAGGTGGTCACAAAGAAGTGGGTCACCACCGTGATGCCGGAAGGCGACTTCCCCACCCTGATGATCCAGGTTTACCGCCGGATTGGCAGCTCGGGTAACGGCACCCCGGTGGGTGACCCCAAAGAGCTCAGCACCGGCTCTGCCACAACTGACAGCATCACCTTCACCGGGCTGCCCTTCTACGCCCCTTCCGGCGCACAGTACACCTACTACGTACGGGAAACCACGGTGCCCAACGGCTACACCGTCAAATACCCCGGTGCCGGCAACGCGGCGACGCCCGTTACCATCACCAATACCTATGACGGTAACACCAGCCATGAGCCAGGTGTGCCCTCTGGACCGGTGAGCATCAAGGCCACCAAGAAGTGGACCGGTCTGCCTCAGAACACCAATGGCGCTACGGTCGAACTGCAGCTGGTGCGCAGCGGTGCGGCCTTTGGCGACCTGGAGACTTTAACGGACACAGGCAACCAGACCACACCCCACCAGAGCGTACACACCTGGGATAATCTGTACAAATTTGCGCCAGATGGCAAAATGTACGCCTACACAGTAGAGGAGCCCACGGTGCCCAACGGCTACACGGCAGCAGTCACAGGTGACGCCACGGACGGCTTCACGGTGACCAATACCTACGATGGTGTGACGACAGACGACGACGACCCGACGAACGACACCAAGATTGAAGTCAAGGCGACGAAGGTGTTTAAGGACACACCAACAGGAGCAACGCTGCCTGAAGTGACCTTGAGCCTGACGGGCGCAGCACCGCAGACAGTCGAAGACAAGACGATTCCCAGCGGCACGGCTACCAGTGTTGAAGTGACTTGGACAGACCTGCTGCGCTTCAAGGCGGACAGCACAGCCTTTGAGTATGGCGTGGAAGAGTCAGAAGTACCCAACGGCTACACGGTAGCAGTCACAGGTGACGCCACGGACGGCTTCACGGTGACCAATACCTACGATGGTCTTGGAGGTGAAGAACCAGTTGTATTCACCGCCAAGAAGATGTGGGAGAACATCCCGGACGGGACAGCGGCAGACAAAATGCCCAAGGCGACCATCACCCTGTATCAGGATGGTGAGGAGCATGGGACAGCCAAGGAGCTGACCGCGACCGGCAACGGCACCCAGGAAGCCAAGTGGGAGAACCTGCTCAAGTACGCGCCGGATGGATCGGAGTTCGTGTACACGGCGAAGGAAACAGCGGCCTCCAATGGTTACAAGCTGACCGTAAGCGATGACAAGCTGACCTTCACCAACACCTACGACGGTACATCCACCAACAACCCGGATCCGGATGATCCTGAGGACACCACCAACCCAGAGAACCCGAAGACTGAGTACGCTGCCTTGACCGCCAAGAAGGTCTGGGCGAACATTCCTGAAGGAACCGAAAGCTTCCCGAAGGCGACCATCACCCTGTACCAGGATGGTGAGGAGCATGGGACAGCCAAGGAGCTGACCGCGGACGGCAACGGTGAGCAGGAAGCCAAGTGGGAGAACCTGCTCAAGTACGCGCCGGATGGAACGGAGTTCGTGTACACAGCGAAGGAGACGGCTGCATCCAATGGTTACAAGCTGACCATCAGTGATGACAAGCTGACCTTCACCAACACCTACGACGGCACATCCACCAACAACCCGGATCCGGATGATCCTGAGGACACCACCAGCCCAGAGAACCCGAAGACCAAGCAGGTGGACATTACAGCCACCAAGGTTTGGAAGGGTGTTCCTGCAGGGGATAAAGTGCCGCAGATTAGCTTCCAGCTAACCCAGAACGGCAAGGCCTTTGAAGAGGCCATCACCCTGGAACCAGGGACCACCACAGCCACCTGGACAAAGCTAGCTGCTTATACGCCTGATGGACAGGATTTCCGTTATGACGTGACGGAGGAGAAGGTACCTGCTGGCTACAGCATGAGAAAGCAGGGCTTTGAAATCACCAATACCTTCGTGACAGATAAGCCCACCATCACCGTGCTGCTGGGCACTGGCTTGAACAACAACCTGGGTGACTGTATCGACTGATTCTGTTACAAGTTGAACCTGCACCCCCGGGAGCATTTCTGGGGGTGCTGCATTTCATACAGACAAACACGACAAAGCGCTTAAAGCAGGGTATAATACCTTCGTCGTATACTTTAAGTGCGGGTTTACGGGATATTCCAATAAGAAAGGCGCCACAAGATGCAATTAAACCTATCTACCGACTACGCAATCAGGAGCATGGTCCACCTGGCTCAGATGCCGGGGGGCGACAGTGCGTCCGGAATCTCCAAGATGATTGGCATCGAAAGGGTCCACACCCAGAAGATTCTGCGCAGTCTGCAGAAGGCTGATCTAGTCAAAAGCACGATGGGGAGCATGGGCGGCTTTTCTCTCACCCGTCCGCCGGACACCATCACCCTCCTGGACATCATCATCGCCATGGAAAAGACCATTCTGATCAACCGCTGCTTGGAGGAGGATCGCTTTTGCAGCCTCACCCGCACCCATGTGTGCCCGGTGCGCAGTGTGTATATCAACTTACAGACCCAGGTGGAGGATTATTTGCGCTCATGGAGCTTGACCAAGCTGCTAGAAGAGGCCAAATGATACCCGCCCGATAAGTCGCCGTTTTCTTTCTGCCACGCCAAGTGGCAGTTTTTTGCATAATAAATTGAGGCCGCCTCGCTTAGAAATGGCCTCCTTCAATTGGAATCATCCAAGGCTAGGCTTGTACAGCTTAATAGCGATGGCGATAACACGAACTGAATGTAAATCACGGCAACGCAGTTGCAAAGACCCCGGCTGCTGAAAGTATCTTACAACAAAGCTCACAAAACCTCGCCTAGGTACTTTTTCCCTCCATCAACTCCACAGGAATCTGGCGAATCTGCCGGCGCATATTTTTGTTGGCCAACATGCTTTCCAGGATATCCAGTGCGCTATGGGCGATGGCAGTTTCATCCTGTTTGACATGGGTAAAAAAGTATTCACCCAAATAGCCGTATTTTTCATCAAAGCAGCAAATGGATAGGTCTTTTGGATCATCGCGGCCCAGCTGACGCGCGGCGGCGTGAACCAGGCGGGCGATGCCATATTCAGCGCACACAACAGCGCTTACCTCCTGGTGCGCGTTCAGCCAATTCATCAGGAACTCCTGGGTTGCAGGCTGGCCCCGGTCTTGCGGATGTGCAGGATAGGCAAACTGGGCAACCTGGGGGACGACCACCGGCAAGGCGGCGGTGAGCCCGGCCCCCTCCATCGCCTTTTTATAGCCCTGGTAGCGGTCCTCCAGGGAGATGGCCTCGGACACTTCGGAGGTGAGGTACATAATGCGGCGATGCCCGCGGCTTTGCAAATGCTGTGTCAGCATGCTTGCGCCTTCCTCATGACGGGAGCAGACGCAGGGGGCTGGGATGCCCAGCAGCGGCCTGTCCAGCAGCACCACGGGGAAATGATCCAGCACCAGGCGTAAAAGATCCGTGTCGTAGTAGGTGCCATGCGCGGGCATCACCAACAGGCCTTCCACGTCAAGGGCAAGCAGTTGGTGTAAAGATTTTCGTTCCACCGCTTGCTGTCCATAGGATACCCCAAGACAGATTTGGAAACCACGCTGGCTGGCCAGTTGATCCAGCGCGTAGAACAGGCTCATGGCGTAGGATTCGCCCAAGTCCTCCATAATCAGCCCAATACGCCTTTGACCATTTTTGCTGGCAGCCATTTTAAGGCGGGCACTGGCCATAAAACGCCCTGGTTGAAGCGATTGCGACACAAAGGTGCCCAGCCCCCGTTTGCGGACAACAAGCCCCTGATCAGCCAATAAATTCAGCGCACGCTTGCTGGTGATGCGGCTGACACCAAACTGATCGGCAAGCTGCATCTCGGTGGGCAATTGATCCCCCGGCTTCCAGTCGCCATTGGTGATTCCTTGCGCGATGTGGCGGTAGAGGATTTCGTATTGATAAGAGAGTTCATCCATGTTGTGCAGCACACTCCCTTTGTCTGTATTTTATGCTTACAGCATATCAAATATATCATTTAAGCGCAAGCCTTTATCAATCATTCTGAGCGTATAATCATCAGAAAATAAGAGAAAACATAATGCATACAAACGGAAAACGCGTGTATCTTCATAGCGGCATCCGGCTTGTCCAATGGTCACAAGGCACACATGTAAAAAGAAAAATAGTTATAATGATATATAATGGAATAAAGTGGTATACTAATCATAACAGTATGTGTATGCCCAAAAACCACATGAGGGCTGCATGTCAACATGAATGGAGGTTAAACATGAAAGGAAACACCATCAAAAAACTTCTGTCGATGGCTCTGGCGCTGTCCATGTTTCTGTCCTTAGGCTTCGTCTTAAGCGTTCAGGCGGAGGACATCGGCACCGTCAGAATCCTGACCAACGTAACCGGCGGCAAGGACGAGGCAGAGATGCTGCTGTTCGGTGAGGCTTTTGGCAAAGGCATCAACGGCACTGTCATCATGGAAAAGCCAACCGCCAACTACGGCGAATACGTGATGAACAAACTCAATGCAGGGGAGCAGTATGATTTGATCTATGTCGCCCTGCAGGATCTGTACGACATGCAAAAGGACGAAATCCTGACTGATTTGACCGATTGGGTCAAGGCGTCACCCATCCTGGGCGATCCAGACGTTGTGCCCGAGCAGGAATGGGAGCAGCTGACAATCAATGGCCGCATCTGGGGCGGTTTCAACAAGACTGAAGTGCACAAGCTTCCGGCCATCAACACGGTGATTGCCAACAAGGCCGGTGTGGATCTGGAAAAGGTAGAGCCCACGCTGGAAGGCTATCACGAATTGTTCAAGCAACTGCAGGCAGTTGGTGGGGAGGGCTTCTACGCTTTCAACACCCACATCCCCGGGCTTCATGACCTGCAGCCCTGGTTTGCCGCAGTGGATCTGAAGATGGGCTTTGCCAAGAATGAGGATGGCTCCCTGTACATCCCCATCGCGACTGAGGCAGCCATCCCCGTATGGGAGTGGTTTGCTCAGCTGTACAAGGAAGGGCTGATGGATCCCGATGCCCTGATTAACACAACGGGCGACATGCGCAACAAGATGATGGCTGGACAGACCGGCCTGGTTGTTGACTGGGCCGCCTGGGTAGGCCTTTACAATGTGCGCTCGGGCGAGAATTATCCGGATGTGGTCAACGTGATGCCCTTGGGCGGCGTGAAGAATTCCAATGGCGACTTCATGTTCTCCCGCGGGGACCCATCCATCTGGGTTATCCCCATCAACGCCAATAACCCCGAAGGGGGCTTCAAGGCACTTGAGTACATGGCAACCCAGGAAGGCGGCCAGCTGCTGTCCATTGGCATTGAAGGGCATGACTACAACGTGGTGGACGGCAAGGTGGTCATGACCGAGATTGGCTTAAGCCACGGCAATGATCACGGCGCGCCGGTGCCCACCAGCCGCAAGTATGTAAGCCCTGTTCCGCTTAACCCCGGTTTTGCGGAGGCGATGGCCTTCCTGCCGTACGCATCTTTGGACATGAGCACTGACATGAACAACACCTACAAGGAAATCGTGGCCAAGTACGCCACCGAGATCATTATTGGCACCAAGACCGGCGCTGAAGGTGTGGAAGCCATGCAAAAGGAGCTCAAGGAGCGCGGCGTAATCTAATCCAAGCTTCTGACCAAAAGACCGATGATTTCGCTGGTCCGCTGAGCCATCAGCGGGCCAGCATTACAATAATCAGCCTGCTACCTGACTCAAACTGCAGCTTTCGTCCAGTATATATCGTCTCGTAGAACATCAATTTTAATAGGCCCAGGAGGTCGTGATGAGCACCATTCAAGCGCAGCCCCCCCTCACCAGACGGCAGCAACACCGTGCGTGGCGCAGGCGCAAAATGTGGCAGTACAAAAGCATCTATCTGATGATTGTGCCTGTGTTTTTGTATTTTGCCATTTTCACTTTTTACCCGCTAGGCCTTGGCTTGGTGCAGAGTTTTCAGCGCGTTCCCTTGATTGGCAAGGCCACCTACATCGGCGTGACCAACTACCAGCAGGTGCTCAAGGACCCCATCTTCATCAAATCCATGACCAACTCCATGCTGGTGGGGACCACTTCGCTGCTCATCAACCTGGCAGTTGCCCTTGTGTTGGCCATCTCTGTCAACGAGGTTCGAAACCGCTTTAGCAAATCCCTCATTCAAACCGCCACCTTCCTTCCGTATCTATTTTCTTGGACGGTAGTTGGCGGGATGTGGCTGCAGATTTTAGCTCACAACGGCATGATGAACAACTTCTTAGCTTTGGTGGGGCTGGACCGCTTGCCATTTTTCACCTCCCCTGTATGGGGGCGTCCGGTCATCCTGTTCACCAATGCCTGGAAGCAGGCGGGTTATTTTGTGGTACTCATGTTGGCCAGTGTGGTCAGCATCGATCCAACCATCTATGAAGCGGCCCGCATCGACGGTGCTTCCCGGATCAAACAAATCAGCTACATCATCATCCCTCAGGTCTGGCCCACCATCAAGACACTTCTTGTTTTAGGGGCAACCGGTGTGCTTCGCAATTTTGACCAGGTATTGATTATGAACCGCCCGGCGACCAAGGACAGCATCCGGACTTTGCTTTTGTATATCTACGAAGAGGGCATCACAAAACGGCGCATCGGCACCGCCACAGCGGCTGCCAGCGTGGTGATGGTGATAACCTTGGTGATTACCGTGGTTGTCAGGCGCATGGCGCGCTACGACCAGGATGCCAGCTATTAAGGAGGGGACATGAGCACAAAATTGTCTGACAGGCCAGAGAAACTGCCCAAGGCCAACCGGAATGAGCTGCCCCCTTTGGGCCGCGTCATCAACGCGGTATTCCTGGTCCTGATTTTCTTAATTATGCTTTTGCCCATGGTGAATGTGCTGGCCATTTCGCTGTCCAGCAACGCGGCGTCCCAGGTCTCGGATGTGACCTTATGGCCGAAGAATTTTTCGACCGAGGGCTATACCTTCATCTGGAACGCCCAGAACCTGGGCAGGGCTTTTGGCAACAGCTCCTTTGTATCAGTGGTGGGCACCCTGTTCACGGTGTTTATTTCATCCATGGCAGGCTACGCGCTGATTCAGCGCGAACTCCCCTTCCGCAAGGCAATTGCCACAGGCATCTTAATCACCATGATGATCCCCGGGGACTTGACCTTGGTGTCCATCTTCTCCCTAAACAAGGCACTGGGGCTCATCGACTCCTACCGGGGGCTGATTCTAAACGGCTTGGTGTCCGCTTTTTCCATCATGCTGATGCGCAACTATTTCCTCTCAGTGCCCGAATCCCTGGCGGAATCCGGACGGATTGACAACGCCTCGGAGCTGCGCATCTTTTTGTCCATCTACCTGCCCTTGTCTTTGCCTGGCCTTGCGGCCATCACCTTCCTGGAGTTTATCGGCAAATGGAACTCCTTCATGGTGCCCCTGATTATCACCACCAAGCCGCAGCTGTTTACCCTGCCAATTATCCTCCGGCAGCTAACCCAGCCTACAGACTCCACCTCCGGCGTGGTGCAGATTTATGAGAACGCACGCATGGCGGCCATTGTCATCACCGTCATCCCCTTGCTTGTGCTGTACAGCTTTGCCCAGCGGTTTTTAATTGGCGGCTTGACCTTGGGCGCATCCAAAGGCTAAGGGAGGGAATATGCAACCAACGATTAACGATTTCACCCGGCGCATTGACCGAAGGGAGATGGGTCAATACCTGCGCGTGCCCTTTATCATGCCGCCGGATGCTGACACCCTGCGCGTGACCTATTCCTATGAGCGCCATCGCCTTCATGATGAGGGGGATGGCCGTGTAACACGGGACGAGATCAACATCGTGGATCTGGCTTTGGAAAAGCCCGGCTATGAACTGGTGGGCGCTTCTGGCTCAAACCGCCAGGAGATTACCCTGCATGAAAACTACGCAACGCCGGGCTATCATCCCCACAGGCTGACACCCGGCACCTGGCATATCATCCTGGGCGCATACCAGATTGAGGAGGCGGGCTGCCCGGTTAAAATACGGGTAGAGATTATGCTCAAGCAAGGCTTGCTTGTAAAGGGAGACACTCATACCCACACAGTCCACTCCGACGGCTGGTATACGGTGGAGGAAGCCATTGAAAGAGCCCGGGGGGACAGGATGGATTTTCTCTTCCTCACCGACCACAACAGCATGGCCTCCAATCCCCTTGTGCGCTCCTATCCGGATTTAACGGTCATCCCCGGGGTGGAGATAACCTACTATGGCGGGCATTACAACCTCTTTGGGGTGCAGCGTCCGGTGAAGACCTATGTGGCCAACACCCGGGATGAGGTGTTAACAATTATGGCAGAGGGGCGATATAACAAGGCCTTGTGTTCCGTCAACCATCCCACGGATGCCAATTGCCCCTGGACCTTTGGTTTAGGCGAGGATGTGCCGGTGGACATGGTGGAAATCTGGAATGGTCCTTACACACCCTGGAACCAAAAGGCCATCGACCTGTGGCAGGAGCATCTGTGCGCTGGGCGGATCTGGCCTGCAATCGGCGGCAGCGATGTCCACCACAGCGAGCTGTTCCGCACCTATGGAACCCCGACGACCTTTTTGTACACCAGGTCCCGGGGCGCGTCAGATATTTTGGATGCGATGCGAAAGGGACACGCCTTTGTGGGCATGCATCCCGAAGCGCCTCATATCCACCTTGGCATCAAAGACGCGCGAATGGGCGATGTGTACCACGGGGAGCCGTCGCCCTTGCGCCTGCAGGTGGGCCCGCTATCCGCGACGGACGAAGTCCTGGTCATCAACCAGACGGGGGTTCTTTGGCGGCAAACTCCCGGAAAATGCCACCTGTTTGAGGCGGAAGTATCCGCACATGGCAGCCGTTTTCTGCGGGTGGAGGTTCGCCGCGAATTGCCCAACGGCCTCCCCACCCTGGCAAGCATCAGCAACCCCATCTACATCAATCCGGTAGGGGGCTAGGTAAGAATGGACATCCGCAAGGTTCATGTGATTTTTAAGACCCATTTGGACATCGGGTTTACCGACCTGGCCAGCTCAGTCACGCAGAACTATCTGGAGCACTTCATCCCAGCCGCGCTTGCCACTGCGCGGCTGCATAATATGAAGGGTCAGCCCAAACGCTTTGTGTGGACGGTGGGCGCGTACCTGATTGACCTGGCGCTGCGCACAGGAAGCACCGCTTTGATTCGGGATCTTGAGGCCGCCATCCATGCGGGGGACATCACCTACCACGCCTTGCCCTACACCCTCCACTCGGAATTGTGCAGCCCCGCGCTGCTAAAGGCGGGGCTGGGCATCGCGGCGCGGCTGGATGCCCGTTTCGGCCGGCGCACCATCGCCGCCAAGATGACCGATGTACCCGGCCATACCCGAAGCATCATCAAGCCTTTAACAGAGCAGGGGATCCAGTACCTGCACATCGGCATCAATGATGTAGCCTGCATGCCGCAGGTTCCTCCCCTGTTTCTCTGGGAGAACGTGGAAGGGCATCAGCTGCTGGTGCACTATGAGCGAGGCTATGGCGGGATCACCGTAGTACCCGGCCACCCGGAGGCACTGTGCTTCCTGCACAGTGTGGATAACGCAGGCCCCCCGGATTCCAGGGGGCTAACCCAGTCGTTTGAGCACCTGCAATCCCAGTTCCCAGGCGCTGTGATTGAGGCATCCACCTTGGACGCCTTTGCCCGCAGCCTCAAAAACAGCCGGGTGAAACTGCCCATATTAAGGCAGGAAATCGGGGATACATGGATTCATGGCATCGGCACTGATCCCTATAAAACGTCGACGCTGCGCAAACTGGACATGCTCAATACACAATGGGATATTTCAGGACGCTGGGCAGGTTTTGAAGACCCTTTGCCGGATGGACGCCTGCCGCGACAGGCCTGGCTAGAGCAGCTGTTGCTTACGTGCGAGCACACATGGGGGATGGATTGTAAGAAGTTTTTAACCGACTACCGCAACTGGACCCGGGATGATTTTGATGCTGCGCGCAAGCGGGACAGGCTGTTGGATGAGGATGCTCATCTCACCGATTATTTAGAGTATTTCCATTTTGCAAAGCAAGAATTTGACGCGCTTTCGCCCCGCGGTATCGCCTGGGATCATCGCAGCTACGCGCTGTTTGAGCGCTCCCATCAGGAGCAACGGGATTATTTGCGAACCGCTGTTGCTTTGCTGCCGCCCTCATTACAGGGGGAAGCTGCGCCTTTGCTTGAGCCGCCCGCCATTTTGGCTGTGCCACAGGGCGGGGAGCTGCCCCCTCATCAGCAGGTAAACCTGGCAGGCTGGCAGGCTGTATCTGGCGCTGAAGGGTTGATGCTCCGCTCTCCCGATGGGCAGGAGCTTACAATCGGCTTCCCGATCTACCAGGAAGTGGGCCTGAAGGCCTATGAAAAGCTGACCGGGCATTACCTTAAGCATGTGGAGCACTTCCGCCTCTGGGCTCTTCCTGACAATACCAAGCTTGGCGTGGAACACAGCGACGCGCCCCTTTTTGACCGTCTGCATCTTCCAAGGGAAGTTCAGGTTCGTTTCCATGACGGGTGCTTGTTCGTAAGTGGAAGCTATGGGGAATTAGCCCATCGACTTGCCGGATGCCCAGGGCGCTTTGCCCTGCGTTGCATGCCCGAAAACGGGCGTCTCCACATCACCTTGCAGCTGCTGGACAAACCAGCAAACCGAAAGCCAGAGACCTTGTTTTTACCGTTTTTCTATTCAGGAAAAGGGGCATTGGCTGCGCGTAAAATCGGCCAATGGCAAAACCCACAGGACACCGTTTCAGGCGGCAATCAGCGTACGCACGGGATGGACGCCTTTCGTTGGCATCACCCAGAGGGCCAGGGGCTTGTCGTCCACAGCCCGCATGCCGTCTTGGCATCCATCAGCAAGCCCGCCCTGCTGGACTTTGATGGGGACAGCGCACAGAACCGGGTGTATGTTAACCTGTACAACAACCTGTGGGGTACCAACTTTAAAATGTGGTATGACGAGCCCATCAGCTGTGACTTCCAGATAGAGCAAATCTACAAATAACAGCATCAGGCTTTCAGCTTCAAAAGCCATGCTCCGCTCACCTTAAGGCACAGGGCGTCGTTTGATCAATCAACATCAACCTGTATCAACAGCTGTGTCAGCACAAGAGCACTCCGTTCTTGTGCATGGCTGCAGCCTGTGATACCATGATGTCAAACAGTGGTTGAACGCATATTGGTGTAAAGGGGGGAGTGTTTTGTCGAAGAAACAGAAGTTGCCCAAACACATCTACGAACAAGAGCTGGAAAGGCTCCAGCTTGAGTTGGTCTATGTCCAGCGCTGGGCCAATAAAACCAAAGCCAGGATTGTGATTATCTTCGAGGGACGGGACGCTGCCGGCAAGGGCGGCGTCATCAAAAGCATTACCGAACGGCTCAACCCCAGAACCTGCCGCACCGTTGCCCTGCCCGTGCCTACAGAAAAAGAGAAGACCCAATGGTACTTCCAACGCTATGTTGCGCACCTGCCCTCTGCCGGTGAAATTGTCATCTTTGACCGCAGTTGGTACAACCGCGCCGGGGTAGAGCGCGTGATGGGCTTTTGTACGGAGAAGGAACACGAGGACTTTATGCGCGATTGCCCGGATTTTGAGGCCATGCTGATCAGGTCCGGCATCATCCTGATCAAGTATTGGTTTTCTGTCAGCGCGCAGGAGCAGAAGCGCCGTTTCCAATCGCGGATTTCGGATCCAAGCAAAAACTGGAAGATCAGCCCCATGGACATGCAAGCCCGCCAGCACTGGGTGGATTATTCACGGGCCAAGGATACCATGCTGCGCTACACGGATACCAAGCTGTCCCCGTGGTACATCGTGGATTCGGATGATAAAGCGAAATCAAGAATCAATTGCATCAGCCACCTGCTAACCCTGATTCCCTACGAAATCATCCCCTATGAAAAGATGGCGCTAAAGCCGCTGCAGCGGGATGATTCCTACATCCGCAAACCCATGTCCGAGCAAACCTGGATACCCGATGTCACCTCTGCGCTGATGCAGGCAGAAGATCCTCTAACAGAGCGCAAAAAAGCCAAGAAAAAGCCCAATAAGAAGAAAAAAGCGAAGAAGAAAAGCCAGGAGCAGAGCAAACTGGAAGCACCCAAAGCTGAAGACCAAGCGGAAGAGCTGGATGGGCAGGCAATCGCAAAAGAGGGGGAAAGCCCCATCCCCTCCATTGAAGAAAACGAAGAGGCGCCTGTTCAAACCCAGGAGTAAGCCCTATCCCAAGTTAGAGTGACTGGCCCTGGACAGGGGATGGATTCAAAGCCCCAGTCAATTTGAGGAGCCCTTGGACGCAAACTCCCTGATAAAAACGCGAGCTTGTTCCGCATGGAACAGGCTCTTTTTAGTCTGGCGCTATATCCAAACATGGGCATTTCACGATACAAGCGAGGGAAAGCAAATTAATTATACACCTAGGTGTAGGCATAAAAACGCCCCTTAAACGCACAACCTACCCAAACGGGTGGGTATCCTTTTGCTGTATTTTGATGGTATGATGTAAGCGCATATTAATGTTCATATCAAGCGACCTCATGGACCGATTCAATCTCGTGATGTTATATCTTTGCGGCTAGTCAATCCAAACCGCGTCCCCTTCTATCATACCGGAAGAACAACCCCTGAATCCAGGCATACTGCAAACGAAGCTGACGATGGCAGCAGGATTCATGCATCCATCAAAAACAGACGCAATTCCCCGATATGCGGACACATCATTTCTGTTAGCCTTTGTCAACTTATCAGAACCTACCACCAAATCCCAGACAAGTCGAAAGGATGTCCATGATGAAAAGATCAAAACTACTATGCGGGCTCTTGGCACTGTTGATGGTTTCAGGGATTTTGCTGGCAATGCCTGTGATTGGTGCAGCCACCAGCACAGGAAAGCTCATCAATGTCCCGCCCACTTTCGCGACCCCGAAGACACAGCCAACGCCAAAGCCCCCGCCCGTTACACTGACGCTGGAAGTGGATAAAGAGGAAGCGCATGTCGGTGAAACCTTGACATTCACGGCCACGGCAAGAGGGGGCTCCAGGATGCAAAGCATGTGGCTTTGGATTGTACGGGAAAAGGAACGTCTGGAGGTACTGCCTGAAAATCGGGAAAACAAATGGACGTATGAACCTGAAGAACCGGGCATCTATTGGGGCGTCTTGATTTATAGCGACTCGTTGCAAACGGTGAACAAGAAAGGCAAGGAGATCATTGTAAAGCTGCCGCCCACGCCGGAACCTCCGACGCCGGATCCTCCCACACCGGCACCACCCACACCGGAGCCACCGCCTGAAGAGCTGCCCAGTGAGCCCATGCAGGTCATGAGTCTAACCAAGCATATTTGGATTACACCCATTGAGGATTTCACGCTGTTAGAAGGCACCACCCTGGAGCAGATCCCTGTTGTAGTAAGCGCAAAAGAAGAGGTCAGCGACATCCAGATGAAGTTCAAGGGGCTGGCGCCGTATCTGAAGTTTGTAAAGAACCCAAGGACGGACGGGCACCTGGGCTGAAAGGATACATCAGGCAGGCGGAGCCAAAGCTGGTTCGACCTTTGCGCAAGGTAGAACAAGAGGATGGCACCATGATTGATGTGCCAGGTACACGCGTTCTCTCCAATTGGATGCCCGGAGAGATGGAGAGGGTGTACAGCTTTTACATCAATGCCACCGGCAAGCATCCGGATGGGGAGAAAAGCATTACCATCATGGTCAACATGCGTTATCTGCGTGACGCCAATCGCAACGGCATCCCTGATATGTATGAAGAGTTTGCCCAAAATCCTTTTATACTATCAGATATCCCGGACATCAGCATCCTCTCGTCCGAAAAACTCCAAAGTATGCACTATTATGCGATGAAAAACCTGGAATTGGAGGGGGATGATGTCAAGTGGCCTGTTCGGTATGGCCTGGGCATGCATCCACCCGGTGTCCGTCTGCACGCAAATGCCCAAGGCAATGAAAAAGGGGAACAAGCCAAAATTGACGGTAAAATAAACCTTGAATGGGCAGAACATGAGATGTCCAGAAAAGTGCGAGTCTTTTACACTGGCGAAGACAGTGATGGGAAAACTGCCCAAAATGCGATGGATATCAAGGTGCTGCGCGATGACGACGCGGATGGGATGCCCGATGGGCTCCTTTCCATCGCCGCGATTCCGCCCAGGATGATTGTTGAGGGTGAATCTATCAAGCCAATCCCCATTACTGTCCGCAGTAGCTTGCCAGACCCTGTGGAACTGGGAGTTTTTGCAGGTGTCTTCTATATAAAAGACGACCTACCTCACATCGTATTTTTAGGGCCGGCGGATTATAACTTGGAGCTGGTCAAGCTGTCAGAAGGCCCTTCTTTTGCGCAGGAAAAGGACGTGAAGCTGCATCATTATGAGATCAGGGGCAAGTTCCGGTTCCCAAGCGACTTAGGTGATTATGGTTGGGGAAAGAATCAATCGATTAGAAGGTTATATTTACAAGCTTCTGCCTGGAGTGGCGAATACAGTAGTGAGCCGATGGACCTTTCAATCATGGTGTTGCGTTCAGGTGACAAGGAGGACCCAAGGGTCAAGTATCAGTTTGTTCCTATACCCGACATAACGGTCTATCAAACGCAGGAAATACCAACCGTCAAACTGCAAATGAAGCAAGGCAACGAGGATATTCGCTTTCTCACCTCTGAATTGCCCAGCGGACTATCCTTCAATAAAGAAAACAACACAATCACAGGCTCAATTGCGGTTGGCGAATGGCAGGACTGGGAGGCAGACCGGCGCTACAGCGTCACTGCGTATGCTGTTTATAAGCCAGAGTGGAATAAAACGTACGAGTTTGATGACCCAAAGGTCATCGCAATCGAACAATTCTACATCACCGTTTTACCCGAAGTCATCGATATGGGCAAGGGCGTCGCGCCCATTGCGGATCAAACTGTGCTTAACCACACAGTCATCAAGCCCATCATGGTGCGGGGTGAACATGACACACAACTGGCAGGTATCAGGCTGGAAGGGATGCCCGCTGGAATCAGAGGTGGTCCAGGCGGCTTCATTGAAGGCGCGGTCAACATTTATGATTGGGAAGAAGGGGAGAGCATACGCGGTTTTAATGTGACAGTGGAAGCTTCATTTAAAACAGTGCCCAAAGCCCATCGGGACGGCGTCCCCACCATCCAAATCGCGGACACGGCTACCACCAGCTTCACCATGCATGTCCTGCGGGATGAACCAAGCGGCTGGACGGAAGGGGATGAGCTTGTACCGCTTGCAATCCTCAACATCCCCCAACAAGACATGCAAAATGGGGAGGCAATTGCCCCCATCATCATTCAGGTGCAGGACATCAGCAACAGCGGTGTTGAGATTCATGCATTAGGCTTGCCCCCAGGACTCGTCCACGAGCCTGAGGGAGAGATTCACGGCACACCTGCTGTAGAAGACTGGGGTGAGAATGAGTTCACCCGCATCTACCATATCACCATTAAGGTGATGAACGGACTGGGACAAGAAACCAGCAGCATCTTTAAAGCAGCAATCTCGCGGGAAGGTGTAACGGACGAGAATCCGCCGATTCCGGATCCGGACGAGGCGCCGCCATCCGAATACGGCGATATGCCGCCATCTGAATCGGGCGATATGCCGCCATCTGAATGGGGTGATATGCCCCCTGCGGAAGAACCGCCCGCGGAAGCACCGCCGGCTGAAGAACCGCCCGCAGAAGCACCGCCGGCTGAAGAACCACCCGCGGAAGTACCACCTGCGGAAGAACCACCCGCGGAAGTACCACCTGCGGAAGAACCCATCGAGATGCCCGACGACATACCCGAGGACATCCCGGAAGATCCTGCGGATAACCCACTGGAAGCCCTTCTGCCGCCGCCGGTTGTCATTGCCGCCAAGGAAGGCTTGACCATCGCCATTGCCCAGGGCGAGCAAAGCCAGCACCAGGAGAAAATCCTGCATGGCATCTTTGCGGGCTTGAATCAGGCTGGCTACAGACCGGGTGACAACATCACCGTTGAGTACTATCTGGCAGATGAAGAGAACCAGACAGTGGGACGCATCGCAGAACAGCTCAGGCAAAAAGACTATGCGCTTGTCATAGCCATTGGTGAACCCATGGCTCAAACGGCCCAGCAAGCACTTGAGGGACGAAACCCGCTGGTGTTTGTGGATGTGGCAGATCCGGTAGCGGCAGGGCTGACAGGCTCAGTCACGGGCATTATCGCAAGCCTTGCCCCCCACCAACTGCTCAATGCCATTGGCACAATCCAACCAAACGCCATGTCCATTGCGTACCTGTACGCGCAAGCCGCGGACTATGCCGCAAACTACATCAAGGAGGCGGAGGGGGATGGCATGCTGGCTCTGGCTGCGGCTGTCACTGATCCTGCCGCCCTGGTACAGGAAGGGATGACACTGCTGGAAACCGCCGAATTGTTGATTGTCAACCAGGAGTTTGAGGACGAAGAATCCTTAAAACAGCTCATTGAAGCGGCCAAGGCAAACGGGAAGCCTGTATATGGCCTGCATGCAGCCCAGCTTGATTTGGGGGCAGCGGCGGTTATCACTACTGATGCCGCAAACATGGGCGCACGAAGCGGTCTGCTGGCAGCCCGTATCCTATCAGGCGAGAACGCAGCAAACATCCCCTATGAAACACCGCGCAGGTATCAAATTCTGTTAAACTTCGATATCATACAGGAGCTTGGGCTCTAATCCTTTCTCCCAAACGCACCGGGGTTGCGACACAAGCAGCCCCGGTTTTTTGCGCCTTTGCTTTTTGCAATCAAGCCCGTCTCAATCGGCAGAAACAGGCTGATATAATCCTGGTTTTGCATCAAGCGCGGCATCTTAACCCTTCTGCAAACGCACCAGGGCATCCTGTTTTTTAGGGGATATACTTAGCTTTCCCCCTGTGTTCGCGGGCGTATTAAAATGCCTCGGAGGTCATCACATGGGGTTGTTCGTGAAATAACGAATCAAGGCCTCGCTGTAGCAGGACATGCCCCAGTCATTGGGGTACAGGTTCCGGTCATCAAAGGCTTCCGGCACGTGGGGGACGATGCCCCGGCCGTCCAGCGCCGGGATGTCACAGCGCTTGGCCGCATCCAGCAACGCGTCACAGAAGGCATGAAAGCCGCCAGCACCTTGTGAGGTGTGAATATCCGCACGCCAAAGGGGGGAGATGTACAGCACCCGGGCATTTTTATACATGCGCTTGATTTTATGAAAATAGAGTTCGGCTTGCTCAACCGCCTCCTGCACACTCGCGCGCTTGTTCCAGTCATTGGTGCCAAATGCGATGGTGACGATGTCCGGTTCAAAAGGCAGCTCCTCATCCAGCAGCAGGTGGTCAAATTGATATCCGCTCAGCCCCGCGTTCCACAGCTCCCAGTCAAAATATCGCGCAAGCCGCACGGCATAGGTCTGGGAGGGATGCAGCGCGTCATATCCCTGGGTGATGGAATCGCCATAGCACAGCAGCTTCCGCCGGCGGGGAAGGGAGGCGCGCTCTCTTTTTTCATGAACAGGGATGAAAACGGCGTTTTGGGAGAGGGAGAGGTTCTTTATGCGGACGCGGCTCATATAGGGCAGCCAGATGGTCACGCGGCGGAAGCCGTCTTTGTTTTCCGGTATCTCTATTTGGATTGTGCCCGAAAGATAAAGCTCGGGCTTTTGGTTGATGCCGCCAATCAGCAGGCCATCCAGGCACACATCAATCTGGGCGATGTCCCGGTCCGACATCTCAAAAAGTTCATAGTCAAAGCGCACACTGCGCGCGGTGGTATAAAAATCAAGGCAGATACCGGCAGCGCATACATAGCGGTGCTTGAAGCGGACATCCTCTTCACGAACAAAATAGCGATACTGCTTGTCCGTCATCCGATAAAAACAGAAGGAGCCGTCTTCCGCCAACTCCACCAAGCCGCCATGCGTTACGGCGCGCAGTTCGTCAATCCCCAGCATATGCCACCCCTCATCAAATTTATCCTGGCACAATCACCTGTCCACTGCATGATTCCTTCGTGCCAGGTTCATACACGCATCAAACCACAGGCGGTTTCGTTTCAACCTGTTAACTGCTATACTATCAAAAGAAGATACCCATCACAAACGATAAATGAGCGGATGTAAAGCCGGAAAAGAGGCGATGGCCAATGAATCATCAGGAAATCAGAGCGCAGATGTGCGATGTATGCCACAGGATGTGGCAGCAGGGCTGGGTCGCAGCCAATGACGGCAATCTCAGCGTCAAGCTGGCGGACGGCACCTATTTGTGCACGCCCACCGGTATGTCAAAAAGTTTCATCACAAAGGAGTCCCTCCTTCACGTGGACGCAGGGCTCAACATCCTAAAAGGCATGCCCGGCCTCAAACCTTCCAGCGAAATGAAAATGCACATGCGCTGCTATACGGAGCGCCCGGATGTGGGCGCGGTGCTGCACGCGCACCCGCCGACAGCCACGGGTTATGCGGTCGCGGGCAAGAGTTTGGACGATTACTCGATGATCGAAACGGTGGTCACCATGGGCTCCATCCCGCTGACGCCCTATGGCACGCCCTCCACCTATGAGGTGCCTGAGGCGATTGCGCCTTACTTGCAGGAACACGATGTGGTGCTGCTGCAAAACCACGGCGCGCTGGCGGTTGGCGTGGATTTGCTGACGGCATACTACCGCATGGAAACCCTGGAGCTGTTTGCCAAGATCAGCCTGGTCGCCCACCAACTGGGCGGCGCAAAGGAAATACCAAAAGAGCAGATTAACAAGCTGTTGGAACTGCGCAAGAACTACTACCAGGTGTCCGGGCGGCATCCCGGCTATAAAAAATACCCCACTCGCAAGGAGGACTGACATGCTGTATCCCAAAATCGGAATCCGCCCCACCATCGACGGCCGCTGGGGCGGTGTGCGCGAAGGCCTGGAGGCGCAGACCATGGCTATGGCCACATCCGCCAAGGCGCTGATTGAAACGCTGCGCTATCCGGATGGCAGCCCGGTGCAGGTGGTCATCTCGCCCACCACCATCGGCGGCGGGGCGGAGGCAGCCCAGTGTGAGGACTTCTTCAGCACACAAAACGTTGTCGCCACACTGACGGTCACCCCCTGCTGGTGCTATGGCATGGAAACCTTTGACATGAACCCTCACACAATCAAAGCAGTCTGGGGCTTCAACGGCACCGAACGCCCGGGCGCGGTCTATTTAGCGGCTGTGCTGGCGGCCTACGCGCAAAAAGGGCTTCCCGCCTTTTCCATCTACGGGCATGATGTGCAGGACGCTCATGATCCCACCTTGCCCAAGGACGTGCAGGAGAAAATGCTCGCCTTCGCCCGCTGCGCCGTCACGGTGGGCTGGATGCGGAACAAAGCTTACGTCAACCTGGGCGGCATCTCCATGGGCATCGCCGGCAGCTACTGCGACACCAACATGCTGCAAAAGGTCTTTGGCATTCGTGCGGAATGGGTGGATATGACAGAAATCCTGCGCCGCATCACCCTGGAAATTTACGATCAGGACGAATACAAAAAGGCGCTTGCCTGGATTCACGACAACTGCAAGGAAGGCTATGACACCAACGCCGGCAAAACCTTAAGCGGGATTGTGACGCGCTCCAAGGTTGTCCCGCCGGAGAAGGACTGGGAGTTTATCGCCAAGATGACGCTGATTGTGCGCGATATCCTGTATGGTAACCCAAAATTGGCCATCATGGGCTGGCATGAGGAAGCCCTGGGCAAAAACGCCCTGCTGGGCGGCTTCCAGGGCCAGCGCAACTGGACAGACTGGCTGCCCAACGCCGACTTTACCGAGGCCATCATGGCCAGCACCTTTGACTGGAATGGCCCCAAGCAGCCAACGCCTTTCGCAACGGAAAACGACACCTTAAACGGCGTGGCGATGATGATGGGCACCCTCCTTACCAATACCGCGCCCTGTTTCCACGACGTGCGCACCTACTGGAGCCCGGAGGCCGTGAAAAGGGTGTCCGGCAAGGAGTTGTCCGGTCAAGCAGCAGGCGGCTTCATCCATTTAATCAACTCCGGCGCGACGGCGCTTGACTGTACCGGCGCCAGCGACGGCAAAATGAAGCCCTTTTGGGAGATGACGCAGGAGAACATCAAGGCCTGCCTGGACGCCACCGATTGGTGCCGTGCTAACTATGAGTACTTCCGGGGCGGCGGCTTCTCCAGCCATTTCAAGACCCAGGCGGAGATGCCCGTCACCATGCTGCGCGCCAACGTGGTGGATGGCATTGGCCTCACTCTGCAGATTGCGGAGGGGCAGACGATTACCCTGCCGGACGATGTCCATCGCAAATTGGATGAGCGAACCGACCGCACCTGGCCTACCACCTGGTTTGTGCCGCGTATAACGGGCGAAGGCGCCTTCCGCGATGTATACAGCGTCATGGCCAACTGGGGCGCCAACCATGGCGTAACCGTCTATGGCCATGCGGGGGCGGAGCTGCTCACCTTGTGCGCCATGCTGCGCATTCCGGTTAACATGCACAACGTGCCCGAGGACAAGGTCTACCGCCCGCATAGCTGGGCTGCCTTTGGCACCCTTGACAGCCAGGCTGCCGACTATGCAGCCTGTAAATTCTACGGCCCGCTGTATCGGTAAACTAAAACAACCGGGTGCTAAATTCATTCGCGCCCGGTCATCTCATCGCCCTTTTCAGGGTTTTATTGCCCTGGTCTCAACTGGTAGAGCCGCCCTTCATCCGTCACAAAATAGATGGAACCATCCGCGCTGGCAGCCACATCACGGAAGCGCTGCCCTTGGTCTGCCAGCAGGCGCTCCTCTCCTGTCACCTTGCCATCCTCAATGCGCAGACGCATCACGTGGCTGCCTGCCAAGCCGCCGATGAACAGGTTGTTCTGCCACTCGGGGATGGCATTGCCTGTGTAAAAATCCATGCCGGAGATGGCCGGCGTGGGATCCCAATAGTACAGCGGCTGCTCCATGCCCTCCATCTGTGTAAGGCCTTCGCCCACAGGGGCATGGGAGTACTCCAGGCCATAGGTGATGACCGGCCAGCCGTAGTTGCGCCCGGGCATAATCAGGTTAATCTCGTCCCCGCCCAGCGGGCCCATCTCCCCGGCATACAGCGCGCGGCTCACCGGATGAATCGCCAAGCCTTGCACATTGCGGTGACCCATGGAGTACACCTGGGGCATCGCGCCAGAATCATTGATAAACGGATTGTCAAAAAGGGGGTTCCCATCCCGATCCATGCGCAGGATCTTGCCAATACCGCTGCCAAAATCCTGCGCGTATTTGCGTGTGTAATCATGTTGTCGGTCCCCGGTGGACAGGAAGAGGGTGTCATTGTCAACAAAGGCGATCCGGCTGCCAAAATGTCCGCTGCTTTGGACTGCGGGCAAGGCTTCAAACAGCAGCTCGGCATTCATCAGGCTGCCCTCGTCCGCTGATAACGCCACCCGGCCAAGCGCTGTGACTGACCCATCCTTCACAGGCCGGGCAAAACTGAAGTACAGCTGGCGGCTGGTCTGAAAATCAGGTGCAGGCACCAGGTCCAGCAATCCGCCCTGGCCGTTGTACGCGACATCCAGAAAGCCATAGATGGGGGAAGAGAGGCCGCTCTCCTGGCTAAAGATGCGCATGCTGCCGCGTTTCTCACTGATGATGAGCCGTCCATCAGGCAAGACGGACACCGCCCAGGGTTGGCTTAAGTCCTCAGTGAGCACAGAGACGTGATACGGTGCCAGCGTCTTCATCCCCGGCGCGCGCGTTTGACCCGGGAAGGCGGGCTGATAGCTGCTAAATGGATGGCGATCCTCAACCGGGGGCAAGCTTTCCGCAATTCCTAGCAGCAGTAGAGACGGCATCAACATAAGAAGCAGCGAAAGCATAAGGATGGTTCTGTGTCTTGTCATACCATGCCTCCTTAAACAACAGTCTGTTATTAATGTACCCGCGGCGGGGCAACCCCCCCATCATGCTGTCGCGTCCCATTATGCTTTGGTTCATCTTTGGTTTCTTTTGTTTGCCAGACCATCCTTAAACAGGATACATTATGATAGAATCATATCAATGAATGGGAGGTGTTTTGCATGCTGATTAAAACTGTCATTATAGTGGTCATGACGGCTGTCTTCCTGTTTGAGGTGTACAAGCATCGCCTCACCGCGCGCCAGCGCAGGCTCAGCCTGCCTGAAAACGTGCGCGGCATCTACGACACGCAGAAGTATCAGACCTGGGTGGCCTATTCCACGGACACAAACCGGGTAGGTCTGATGGAAAAATCCGCGCAGTTCGTCCTGATGCTCTTGCTGTTGCTGTTTAACGCGCATGCTTGGCTGTCCGGGATGCTGCCGGGCGGGGTATGGGCCAACAGCATCCTGCTGGTGGTGCTGGACATGCTGATTTCCCTGCCAATTGGTGTGGTTTTCGCCTGGATTCAACAGATGCGGGTAGAGGAGCAATACGGCTTTAACCGCACCACCAAGAAAACCTTCATCGCCGACCAGGTGAAGCAAGCGCTTATTGGCTTCATTTTGATGACAACCATCCTAAGCCTGTACATCCTCTTTTACCAAATGCTGGGGCTCTTGGGCTTTATATTGCTGTTTGTGGCACTGGCTGTAATTATCACGCTCATTTCCACGTTTTCCTTGCAGCTTAGCAAATTATTCAACAAGTATGAGCCGCTTCCCGAGGGCGAGTTGCGCACGGGGCTGGAAGCGATGTTTGAAAAACATGGTTACCACCTGCGGCACATCTATGTGATGGATGCGTCCAAGCGCACCAGCAAGGTGAACGCCTTTTGTACCGGCCTTGGCAAAAACAAGGAAATCGCCCTGTTTGATAACCTTGTGTCCAATTATTCCGCGGATGAAATCACCGCTGTGTTCGCGCATGAGTTGGCGCACTTCCACTACCGCGACACATTGATGCTGTCATTGACCAACCTGGTAACCTTCCTGCCCATGGTTGCGCTGCTGCTTATCATGACGGCGGTACCAGCATTTAGCCAAGCCTTTGGCTTTGCAAAAACGCACTATGGCATGGTGTTTTTGCTGATGGGACCTTTGATGCAGGCGGCCTTGATTCCTGTCCGCATCCCGGTGATGAAGTTTATGCGCGCCTGTGAGTACCGCGCGGATGCCTTCGCAGCACAAAACGGGTACGCAGAGGGCTTAATCTCGGCGCTCAAGCGCTTAAGCCAGGACAATCTTGCCGATTTAAACCCCCACCCGCTGATTGTGGCGGTGGAGCACAGCCACCCGCCCCTTTCCCAGCGCATTGCGGCCTTGACCGCGCAGATGGAATAATCCGGATAATACATCGCAAACTGCGGGCAGCAGTACACCCAGCATGTCTGTGACTTGTAGGTGTATGGGAATAAAGGCTGCAGGGGTTTTGCGCGGGTTTGTGCATCCTTCTTGACAGCCTAATGCCTTCAACGCATACTGGCACAAACACAGCCAGGAGCGGAGACTTAAATGAGCGGACACAGCGGGGACTTGACACAGGGCGGGATCTTAAAAAAGATCCTCCTGGTAGCGGTGCCCATTATGGGCACGCAGCTTTTGCAGATGACCTACAATTTAACCGATATGTTTTGGCTGGGCCGCCTGCCAGGGTCCGTCACCGCGGTGGCTGCCAGCGGCTTGGCCGGCATGTTTTTATGGTTGGGCATGGCGCTATTAATCTTTGGTCGCATCGGCGCTGAGATCGGGGTGTCCCAAAATTTAGGCGCCGGCAACCGCGCAGCTGCACAGGGCTTCGCAGAGGACGCAGGCAGAACCGCGCTGCTGTTGGGCAGCGCATATGGATTGATTTTGTTGACCCTGGCCAAGCCTTTGGTGTCCCTTCTGCGGGTGCAGGAGGCGGATGTGTTTGACAGCGCCTGCGCCTATCTGCGCATCGCGGGCTTGGGCTTGCCCTTTAGCTATCTGTCCGCATCCATCACGGGCGGATTCAATGGCGCGGGCAACGCCAAACTGGGTTTCTGGGCCAACGCTTCCGGCCTTGCGGTCAACATGGTGCTAGATCCGCTGATGATCTTGGTCTGGGGATGGGGGATCAAGGGCGCCGCCATCGCCACTGTGATTGCACAGGGCATTGTGTGCATGATGCTCTTGTATTTTGCCAAGCAGCATCCCCGCCGCCCCTTTGAGCACTTCCGCCTGCTGGGGCGGTTTCATCTGTCACGTGTGAAGCAGATTTTTTCCTGGAGCCTGCCCGTATCCCTGGAGAGCGGTGCGTTCACGGCGCTGGCCATGGTGGTGACCGGTATGATTTCCGCGTCCTTTGGCGCGGATGCGGTGGCTGTGCAGCGGGTGGGCAGCCAGATCGAGTCCCTCTCCTGGCTCATAGGCGGGGGTTTCTCCTCCGCTGTTGCGGCCTTTATGGGGCAGAACTACGGCGCACGCAAATGGGCGCGCATCCGAAGGGGGTATCGCATCTCCCTGGGCTTCATGTTGGCGTGGGAAAGCTTCATCACCCTGCTTCTTGTCTTAGGGGGCCGTTTCCTGTTCTCGCTCTTTTTGAGCGATCCGCCCCACCTGGTAAACATGGGGCGGGAATACCTGATGATCCTGGCCGGCTGTCAGGTGTTCATGGCGCTGGAAGGCACCTGTGCGGGCACCTTCCGCGGCATTGGCAAGACTCTGCCGCCCAGCATCTCCAGCATCACCTCCAATGTCCTACGCCCTTTTTTATGCTGGGCCTTGGCGCAGCGGATGGGGCTCAACGGCTTCTGGCTGGGCGTGACCCTCTCAGCTGCCCTGCGCGGCCTGTTGATGTTTATCTGGTTCTCTCTCTACCAGCGCCAAATGCCGCACCACAATGAAGAGGCGGCAGTAATCCAAGGCGGCACAGCTTAGGGCTTTTGATTTAATCATTTTCAGGCAGTGACACAGCATTCAATCGCGAAACAAGTACTGGGCAAGTAAGTAGGAGCGTGCATGAACATCCAATTTGAGGGGCAGATTCAACTGGTCGCGGGCTACCGCATCGTCCGCCTGCCAAACGAGGCAAGCATCCAACTGCCCTCACGCGGCATGGTGATGGCGCAGGTTCATGCAGGCAGTCAGTCCGTGATCGCACCTCTTGAGCCCGATGGCAAAGGCGGCCACTGGCTGCAGTTGACGGAAGAAATTGAAGGAAAGCCAGGCGATACGGTATCGTTTGCTGTCACATTAATCAAAGACTGGCCAAAGCCCAATCTCCCGCAGGATATGCTGGAAGGAATCACGGCTGCTGGCCTGCTTGATGTCTGGGATGATCTTACAGTCAAGGCGCAATGGGAATGGCTGCGCTGGATGCGCGCAACCAACAATCCCGCCACGCGCAAAAAGCGCATCCTGGTGGCCTGCTCCAAACTGCAGGCGGGCGAACGTAGGCCCTGCTGTTTTAATTCTGCCAGCTGCACCGTGATGGAGGTATCAAAATCCGGCGTATTGATGGACGCGTAGACGCGCAAACAAATGGTTTATCAATACCTGTCCTTGATGCGCAAACCACCCGGTCCATAGAATAACCTGTCAAAGCCTCGGGCTAGTAATGATTGTTTAAAATGATACAAACAAACATCAACACCAATTTATCATCGTGACAAACCGCTTTTGCTTGCGTAGCGCCGGACAAAGAGGTACACTGTAACTGGCAGATGAAAATACCCAGTTAGACGGATTGGCTTGTTTTAATGTAAGGGTGGTGTATATGAGCACTTCTGACCAGTACATCGTGGAGATGAATGGGATCAGCAAGTCCTTTCCAGGCGTAAAAGCCTTGGATGATGTGCGCTTTTCGCTCAAAGCGGGCGAAGTGATGGCGCTGCTTGGCGAAAACGGCGCAGGCAAATCCACGCTGATGAAGATTTTAAGCGGCGTGTACCAGCGCGATGCCGGCCAGTTGACCGCCTTTGGCCAGGATGTTGAAGCGAACCTGACACCCCGCAAGGCACAGGACCTGGGCATCGCCATCATCCATCAGGAATTGAACATGTGCCAACACCTGAGTGTGGCGGAGAACATCTTTTTGGGGCGGGAAATTCTCACAGGCGGCCGCCTCAACACGCGGGAAATGAACAAACAAGCCACAGAAGTGCTGCGCAGCATGAATGTGGATATCGCGCCAACCACCATTGTAGGGACCTTGCCGCTTTCCAAGCAGCAGATGGTGGAGATTGCCAAGGCACTTTCCACCAATGCGCGCGTGTTGATTATGGACGAGCCCACCAGTTCGCTGACCGCCCATGAAATTGAAAATTTATTCACCATCATCCGCCAACTGCGTGACGAGGGGCGAGGCATTGTCTATATCAGCCACCGCCTGGAAGAACTGCATCACATTGTGGACCGTGTCACCATTTTACGGGATGGGCAGTACATCATCACAATGCCATTTAAAGAGACCACGCTGCCAGAGATTATCAGTTACATGGTGGGGCGGGACATTACAGAGAAGTATCCCCGCGTTCCAAGCAGCCGCGGGAAGCTGATTTTTGAAGCGCGCAAGCTTCAGGCTGGTCGTCTGGTCCGGGATGTATCGCTGAAGGTGTACGAGGGGGAGATCGTTGGCATCGCCGGCCTGGTCGGCGCTGGCCGCACCGAAACCACCCGTGTCATCTTTGGCGCGGATTCAAGGGAGGGCGGCCAGTTTTTCCTGGATGACAAGGAGATCCACATCCGCAAGCCAATGGATGCCATCCGCCATGGCGTGGTGCTGGTGCCGGAGGACAGGAAGCACGATGGCCTGTGTGTGAAGCTCAGCGTAAAAAGCAACATCGAACTGCCAAATCTGGATTTCCTGTCCAACAAAGCAGGGGTGGTGGACACAAAGCGCGTAACGCGGGTGGTGAAGGAGGGCATCCAAAGCCTTGGCATCCGCCTGCCGGGGGCGGAGGTGAACGCTGCCAGTTTGTCAGGCGGGAATCAACAAAAGGTGGTTGTGGCCAAGTGGCTTGCGCGCAAATCGCGCTTGGTTATTTTTGATGAACCCACCCGCGGCATCGACGTAGCCGCCAAGGTGGAGATTTATCACCTGATGAACAAGCTGAAAGAGCAGGGCATTGGCGTCGTATTTGTGTCATCAGAGATGCCCGAGGTGATGGGCATTGCGGACCGTATTGTCGTGATGTGCGATGGCCGGGTCACCGGCGAGTTGATGCGCAATGAGGCAACCCAGGAGAAGATCATGGCGCTGGCAACACAGTTTGAAAAAAAGCTGGATGTTGCTGTGGGCCAGTAAGGAAAGGGAGCAGAACACATGGGGGAAAAATCAAACCAAAAAAGCTGGTGGAGAAGACTGTTTGCCGTACGGGGGATGGGGCAGGTTATCACCGTTTTTATTGGCCTGGTCATCCTATGCGTGGTCTTTTATTCTATCAACAAAAACTTCCTGTCCGAGCGCAACATCGCCAATCTCTTAAGGCAGATTGCGCCTTATTTGATTATCAGTATCGGTCAGGGCTATGTTTTGATCACCGGCAACATCGACCTGTCCATCGGCTCTGTCATCGGCATGAGCACCATGATCTCCGCCACGCTGATGCCCCACGGGATGGATCCCTGGCTGGCCACCTTGATTACCATGCTGCCCTGCCTTATAACCGGGGCTGTGAACGGGTTCTTGGTAGCGACCGCCAAACTCCCGCCCTTTATTGCCACGCTGGGCACCATGACCATCGCGCGCGGGGTGGCACAGCTGGTGAACGGCAATATGAACACCGATGCAATTGGCGCTGCGGCAAATGATTGGCGCAGTGTGCTGTACTATGGCAAGTCTTTGGGCATTTACAATACGTTCTGGATTGCGCTGGGGATCTGGTTTGTTTTCAACTTTGTACTGTCTAAAACGCGGACGGGACGGCATATCTACGCAACCGGCAGCAATATTGAGGCAGCCAAGCTGTCCGGTGTGAATGTAGCGGCCATCACCACCAAGGCCTATGTGGTCAGCGGCTTTTGCGCGGGCGTGGTTGGTTTGATTTCCAGCGCGCAGGCTGGGATGGGGGCGATGGACGCAGGCACGGGCTATGAATTGTTCGCGGTTGCCGCATCCGTCATTGGCGGCATCTCCACCCTAGGCGGTCAGGGCATCCTGCTGGGCAACATCATGGGTGCCAGCGTGTGGGGCGTTATGTACAACGGCCTGTCGCTGATTGGGGCACCCGTGGCGTGGCGCAATATTGTCGTAGGCTTCATCGTGGTGCTGTCCGTGCTCATTGACGTCATTATCCGTGGCGGCGGTTTCAGCAAAGCCCGCTTTAAGGCGGCGTTTCAAAAAGGAAGTCAAGCGCATTAAGCGTTTTGATAAAAATAAGGAGGTTTCTGTTTCATGAAAAAGACATTAGCGTTGGTTCTCTGCGTGATGATGATCCTGGGTCTTGCTTCTGCGGTTGCAGCGGAAGAGTTCAACATCTACCTGATTACCATGGACTTAATGGACCAGCACTGGGTAAACGGGGACGCCGGCTGTAAGGCGGCGGTCGAAGAGCTGGGCAAGGAAGGCATCAAGGTGAACTACACCTGGGACGCGCCCACCCAGGGCAAGGATGACGCGGCCCAGATTGAGTCCATCAACAATGCCTACGCCAATAACGCGCAGGCCATCCTGCTGGCGTCCAACGGGCCGGACACCCAGGTGGCAACCATTCAGCAGTACCAAAACGACGGTGTGAAATTTATCTACGTGGACAGCCCTGCCAACACCCCGGCGGAGCAGATACTGGCTACCGACAACAAGGAAGCCGGCAGAATCGCTGGTGTGGAAATGCTCAACAAACTGAAAGAAAATGGCATTGAAGAAGGCAAAATCGGCATCGTGAACGTCAACTCCTCCACCACATCCACGCAGCTGCGTGAAGAGGGCTTCCGTTCCGCCTTTGAAGGCAGCAAGTTTGAAATTCTGGAAACACAGTATGGCGAGGGCCAGGTGACCGCGTCCCAGTCCATTGCTGAAAACTACATCACCGAAGGCGTCGTAGGCATCTTTGGCTGCAACGAGGGCAGCACCACCGGAACTGGCAACGCCATTAAGGAAGCGGGCAGCGCTGTCATCGGCGTGGGCTTTGACCAGTCCGACGCCATTTTGCAGCTTGTGAAAGAGGGCGCGCTACTGGCCACCATGGCACAAAACCCCTATGTGATGGGATACGAAGGCATCATGAGCGCTGTGAAGGTGCTAAAGGGTGAGGAGATTCCGGAAGACCAGAAGCTCTTTGACACCGGCGTCACCGTCGTCAACAAAGCCTTCCTGGAAGCAGAATAATCATTACCTAACCAACATAAAAGGGACTGGGTAAAAGCCCAGTCCCATCTATTTATGAAGCGCGAAAGCGCTCCTTTACAATGTTTAAAAGCTCCGGCACCTCTTCAATCAGCGCATTGGGCCTGGCTTCCTCCAGCTGCTCCTTGCTTTGGAAACCCCATAGCGCCCCAACGGCGTAAATGCCCACGGCCTTCGCGCACGCCATGTCCATCATGGTATCACCCACATACAGCCCGTCTTCGGGCTCAAGCTCCAGCTCCGCCAACAAATCCTGCAGGGCGGTCGGGTCGGGCTTGAGCGGCACATCCGGCAAACTGCCCACAACCGCTGCGAAGGGGATGTCAGGGAAGTAATGCTTGATGACATCCTGGGCCTCCGGGTTGTCCTTGTTGCTGTATACAATCAGGCGAATGCCCTTGTTCGCCAGTGCCTTCAGCGTGTCCACCATGCCCTCATAGGGGACGGTTTTCACGCGGCTGTTGCGCGCGTACTCGTTCAAATAGGCGGGGTAGACATGGTTCTCCATCTCCTCCTGACCAGCCAGCACGCGCTGGGTCAACACCTTGGCGCCATTGCCTGTAAACTGCTTATAGCTCTCCATGGCGTGCTGGGGCATACCAAAACGGAAGAGCACCTTGTTCATCGCCGTGGCGATGTCCGGCAAGGTGTTTAGCAGGGTACCATCCAGATCAAACACAATAAAATGCTTCATACGTCCTCCTGTTTGCTTCCAGGGGATTATACAAAATCCGCCAGCGTATATCAAACCCCCTTGTTTGACAGGAGCGGGCACCGGTTTTATACTGTGTAAACGAGAAACGGGAGGGTGTATGGAGAAGCAGCAGGCGAGGCGGACAGGCAGCAGTTGGATTATCCTGGCGGCAATTGTTTTGCTGTTAGCCGGCCTGTTCTTCCTCATCCGCTCAGGCCAAATCAAAAGGGAGTATGAAGCGCTGGCGGCCACCACGCCCGTGCCCAGCCAGGCGCCGCCGCTGCTTGATTACCGCGAGCTGGCGCCGATGTACCGCTATGGGTCGGTGGGGCCGGAGGTCATCGCGCTGCAGGAGCGCCTGACGGAGTTGGGCTATTACACAGGCGGGATAGATGGCAAGTATTATGAGGGCACAGCCGCTTCGGTCAAGGTGTTCCAATCGCAAAATGGCCTGGATGCCGATGGCATCGCGGGCGAAAAAACACTGGCCGTGCTGCGCAGCGATCAGGCAAAGCGCTACCAACCGCCGGTGGAGGCCACAGGATCTCCCAGCCCAAACCCCACAAACCAGGACGGCAGCTACAACAAGCCATAAAACATAAGAAAATGACCGCGATCACTTTCTCGGTTTAAACAATCTAATTTTGAATAATCTCATCCAAACACAAAACTACACAATCAACATACCAGATTAAAGTTTTTTGGGCAGCTTTTTTTCAAAAAAGCTGCGGTCCCCGTCATCATCCTCTCCGTCCACCTCAACCTTCACCCCGTCCTCCAAATCCTCCGCAGTGAGGGTCATCAGCTCCTCCCGGGTCAGCACGTCCTTTTTCGCCAGCCTGTTGGCCTGGCGGGAGACGGCCTGCTCAAACAGGTTGCGCACACCCCGCGCGTTGCCAAAGCCAATGTTGTCCTCGCTTTCCTCCTTGATGATGCGGCGCAGCACGCTGTCCGCCTCCTCATCCAGCTGATAGCCCGCCTTTTTGCAGCGCATCTCAAAGATGGCCGCCATCTCCTCCACAGAGTAATCCGGGAAATACAAAAAGCGGTTGAACCGGCTTTGCAGCCCTGGGTTGCTGTGGACAAAATCGTTCATCAGGTCCACATAGCCGGCCACAATCACCACCAGGTCCTCGCGGTGGTCCTCCATGTTTTTCAGCAAGGTTTCAATGGCTTCCTGGCCATAGTCCTGGGACCCCCTGGTAGAAAGCGCATAGGCCTCATCAATAAACAGCACGCCGCCCAGGGCCTTGTCGATGACTTCCTTGGTTTTAATGGCGGTCTGTCCCACATAGCCTGCTACCAGGCCCGAGCGGTCCACCTCCACCAGGTGCCCCTTGGAGAGGATCCCCAGGCTGTGGTAGATGCGGCTCATGAGCCGGGCAATCATGGTTTTCCCGGTGCCGGGGTTGCCGGAGAACACCATGTGCAGGGACAGCTCCTCCGTGGGCAATTCATGCTGGCGGCGCAGCTTGTTCACCTTCACCAGGTTAATGAGGCTCTCCACCTCCGCCTTCACCACATCCAGGCCGATGTAGCTGTTCAGCTCGGCCAGCAGGGTGTCCATATCCTCTTTGATAACAGGTGATTGTTCCTGCGCGGCTTTCGGGGCGTCTTTGCCGTCTGCCTGCCTGTCCTCCTCATCCCCGCGCTCACCCAGGACGTCGGGCACGGGCGGGAATCCGGGCGGCGGGGTTAACTCCACCGTGTCCTCAGTCACAGGACCCCACAGGTCCTCGCCGACCTTCAACAGGTTGCGCCGGGTCATATCCCGGATAATTTGGTTTTGAAGGCGGATGATCTCATTTGTGCGGTCTGCCATGGTGATGCCCCCCTGTTTTCTGTGCTTTCCCTAGTATACCACGGTTTTTGATGGAAAAATCCAGAAAATGGCGTATGATAGAAGGGAGACAAGAAAGAAGTGGGAGGCACCCGTGGCAGAAAACCGGTCCATCAACAAGTTCATCTCCGACAGCGGCCTGTGCTCCCGCCGCCAGGCAGACCAGCTTATTTTAGAAGGCCGGGTCAGGATTAACGGCCGGGTGGCAAAAAAGGGGGAGCGGGTGCAGCCCGGTGACCGGGTCCTGGTGGACGGAACAGCTGTGGACGGCGCGGGGGAAAAGGTCTATCTTGCCCTTAATAAGCCGCGCGGCATCGTCTGCACCACGGACCGCCGGGAGCCCATGAACATTGTGGATTATCTCAATTATCCCGGCCGCATCTTTCCCATCGGCCGCCTGGACAAGGACAGCTGCGGCCTGATCCTCCTCACCAGCGACGGGGATATCGTCAACCGCGTCCTGCGGGCGACCGGCCAGCACCAGAAGGAATACCAGGTTACCGTGGACAAGCCGGTCACCCCGCGTTTCCTTCAGCGCATGCAGGAGGGCGTGCCCGTTTTGGGTCAGATTACCCTGCCTTGTCAAATCCACCAGACAGGGCCGCGCTCCTTCCGGCTGATTCTGGTGCAGGGGCTGAACCGGCAAATCAGGCGCATGTGCGAGTACCTGGGTTATGAGGTCACCCACCTGCGCCGTGTGCGCATCATGAACATCCGCTTGGGCAGGATGCAGCCGGGGGAGTATCGGGAATTGACGGAGCAGGAGCTGGACACCCTGATGAACACACTGGCCCAAGCGGCAGATGACACAGCGACCGATGTGGATGATGAAGAATAATATGTAAGATTCATATAAAACAGCGCCCGGTGGATATCTGCCGGGCGCTGTTGTTTACCTTGGCCTAGGCCAAGGTTGTTGATTGTGTTAGGCGTTCTTCTCGTTGATGGCGGCATGGGCTGCGGCCAGGCGCGCGATGGGCACGCGGAAGGGGGAGCAGCTCACGTAGTTCAGGCCCACCTTGTGGCAGAACTCGATGGAGGAGGGATCGCCGCCGTGCTCGCCGCAGATGCCCAGCTTGATGCCGGGGCGGCCTTTGCGACCCAGGGTGATGGCGGTTTCCACCAGCTTGCCAATGCCGTTTTGGTCCAGGCGGGCAAAGGGGTCAGCTTCCAGGATGCCCTTTTCGTAGTAGGAATCCAGGAACTTGGTGGCGTCATCCCGGCTAAAGCCAAAGCCCATCTGGGTTAGGTCATTGGTGCCAAAGCTGAAGAACTCGGCTTCTTCTGCGATTTCATCAGCAGTCACACAAGCGCGCGGGATTTCGATCATGGTGCCCACCATGAACTCGATTTTATCGTTTTGCTCCTCAAAGATCTTCTTGGCGGTGTCCATGACCACGCTCTTAACATAGGCCAGTTCTTTGCGGGTGCCAATCAGGGGAATCATCAGCTCCGGCACGATCTTCAAGCCAGTGTCCTTCTTCACCTTCAAAGCGGCCTGGAGCACAGCCCGGGTCTGCATCTCAGCGATTTCAGGATAGGTGACAGAAAGGCGGCAGCCGCGGTGTCCCATCATGGGGTTGAACTCGTGCAGGGCTTCGATTTTCTCCACGATCTTGTCCGCGGTTGTGTTCAGCTGGCGGGCCAGATCTTCGATTTCTTCGGTCATGTTCTTCTGGGGCAGGAACTCATGCAGCGGCGGATCCAGGTAGCGGACGGTCATCGGACGGCCTTGTAAGGCGATGAACATCTCTTCAAAGTCCTTCTGCTGCATGGGCAGAATCTTGCGCAGGGCTTCGCGGCGCTGCGCCTCGGTGTCCGCTAAAATCATCTCGCGGACCAGGGCGATGCGGTTGGCCTCAAAGAACATATGCTCAGTCCGGCACAGACCGATGCCTTCAGCGCCAAATTCCACCGCCTGCTGGGTGTCCTTCGGGGTATCGGCGTTGGTGCGCACGCTCAGGCGGCGGGCTTTGTCGGCCCAGCCCATCAGGGTGGCGAAGTCGCCGGTGACAGAGGCTTCCACGGTGGGGATTAAGCCCTTGTACACCTTGCCGGTGGTGCCGTCGATGGAGATCTTGTCGCCTTCGTGGAAGACCTCACCGCTGGTGGTGGTCATCTTGCCGGCTTCTTCATCAATGTAGATATCATGGCAGCCGACCACAGCGGGACGGCCCATGCCGCGGGCAACCACAGCAGCGTGGCTGGTCAGGCCGCCGCGGGCGGTAAGGATGGCCTTTGACAGGTCCATGCCCTCGATGTCTTCCGGGGTGGTCTCTTCACGCACCAGAATAACGTCCTTGCCATCCTTAGCAGCAGCAGCTGCGCCATGGGCGGTGAAATAGATCTCACCCGCGCCAGCGCCAGGGGAGGCGGGCAGGCCGGTGGCGAAGGGGGTGGCAGCCTTGAGGGCCTTATCGTCGAAATTGGGGTGCAGCAGGGTGTCCAGCTGGCGGGGGTCCACCTTCAAAACGGCCTCTTCCTCGCTCAGCAAGCCTTCATTCACCAGGTCCACGGCGATTTTCAGGGCAGCGGCAGCGGTCCTCTTGCCGTTTCGGGTCTGCAACATGTACAGTTTGCCCCGCTCGATGGTAAACTCCATGTCCTGCATGTCACGGTAGTGCTTTTCCAATTTTTCGGAGATGGCCAGGAACTGGTCATACACCTCGGGCATGCTCTCATGCATGGTCTTAATGGGATGGGGGGTGCGGATGCCGGCTACCACGTCCTCGCCCTGGGCGTTCATGAGGTACTCGCCGTACATCTCGTTTTCGCCGGTAGAGGGGTTGCGGGTGAAGGCAACGCCGGTGCCAGAGTCATCGCCCATGTTGCCAAAAACCATGGCCTGGACGTTGACGGCAGTGCCCCAGTCATAGGGGATGTCGTTCATGCGGCGGTAGTAATTGGCGCGGGGGTTGTCCCAGGAGCGGAACACGGCTTTGATGGACTCCATCAGCTGCACCTTGGGGTCCTGAGGGAAATCCTCACCCTTGTGCTTTTTGTACACAGCCAGGAAGCGCTTGACCACTTCTTTCATGTCCTCGGCGGTCAGGTCGGTGTCGCCTTTGACGCCCTTTTCGGCTTTCACTGCATCCAGTTCGGCCACGAAATGCTTGCGCTCCACTTCCATCACCACATCAGCAAACATCTCGATGAAGCGGCGGTAGGAGTCATAGGCAAAACGGGGGTTGTCCGTCAATTTGGCCAGGCCATCCACCGCCACGTCATTGAGGCCCAGGTTTAGGATGGTGTCCATCATGCCAGGCATGGACGCGCGGGAACCAGAGCGCACAGACACCAGGAAGGGATCGTTGATGTCGCCAAACTTCTTGCCGGCAATCTCCTCGGCTTTGTGCATCGCGTCATAAATCTGCTGTTCGACCTCCGGCGCGATGGTCTTGCCGTCCGCATAGTATTTGGTGCAGGCTTCCGTGGTCACGGTAAAACCCTGGGGGACAGGCAGCCCAATGTTGGTCATCTCTGCCAGGTTGGCACCTTTGCCGCCCAGCAGGTTGCGCATGGACGCGTTGCCCTCAGTAAACAGGTATACATATTTCGGCATTCGTTTTCCTCCTTAAGTATCATCTCTAGTGGCAGTTTGCGCCTGCCGCGGCGCACACCACCTTCTATCATACAGAAAACTACCCATTTTTTCAATGCTTCCGGGCATTTTTCCTTCAAATCTCCTGCAAACCACTCGGCGCGCCAGATTGACATCATCCTAATTTGTCTGTTACAATTCAATCAACTCATGGTACAACAAAAAACAGAAGAAGGGTGGGTGATTCAATGCGTCGAAACAGGCGGCTGGCTTGCGTGTTGTTCTCCCTGCTCCTGTGTGTCTGCCTGCTGATCACCTCGAATGCCGGGGCGGTTACAGCAAATTTGAAGATGCAGCTGTCCACCAGGACAGGCCCGGGCACCCAGTATGACGAACCGGGCACCTATTTTCAAAATGACTGGCAAAGCACACAGGTGGAGGTCATCAGCGCAGCCTGGGACAATCACAACGACATCTGGTGGGTGCAAGTGGACTTTCTTGTCAAGGGCACCTCTTACCGCGCGTACACCGGCCTTAAGCGGGTGAATGTGGACATCAATACCGTATACCATGACACGCTTCTTGGAATTGACTCAACAACTTCTGCCGCCAAGGCCTATTGGGGTCCGGGGTCAAACTACGCCATGTCCAAATTCAATGTGCCAAAAGGAACCGCGGTCAAGGTCTATGATGTGGAAAATGGCTTTGTGCAGGTGGAGTTTTATGACGCGCGCACAGCCACAAGCGACCGCTCCATGCGCAGGGCCTGGTTAATGAGGTAACACTCAACGACCATTGGGTCAGCCAGCGCCTGGGCATGCCCAGCATTCCTCCGCCCACCCCCTGGTATGCCTATTGCCCCAACTGCAGCAGGCACCTGACAGAAGGGAACAACTTCAACTACTGCCCTTATTGCGGTGTTTTCCTCACCAACGGCTACTAATAAACACAGCTAATTCCTGCATGCATTAGAAAGTCTTTTCTACAGTTCTTCGTACTGGCCGGGCTGCACAAGTTGCAGCCCGCCTTTTTTTCTGATACCTTAAGCATGTGTTTAGACTGGTTTTAAGATGTCAAACCAAGACCACACGGAGGTAGGAATTCACATGAAACGATTGGCTACAGCCCTTGTGGCATTGCTGCTTGTCCTGTCCCTGCTGCCGGCAACGGCTGCCAGCAAGCGCCCCCCAAAACTGCACCTGCTGCACCTGCAGGAAGGCGAAGTAAGCACGCCTTTTGGCGCGGAAGGCACCTGGGAAAGCGAGCATCAAGACATCGCGACAGTCACAAAGGAGGGGATCATCACAGCGGTGGCGGAAGGCTACACGCTGGTGTTGTGCCGGAATAAAAAAGAGGAAGTCATCATCCGCTGCGAGGTTCAGGTGGGGGAAAAGCCCGTACCGGAAGAGATTGAGCAGGTGATTGAGCGCGCCATTTCCGAGTGGGCGGAGGCAAACAACCAAGCCTTTCCCAAGTATAATAAGTACACCCAATGGTACAATCCCGGCGCCAAAAGCGGCTTTGGTTGGTGTGGTGCCTTCGTCGGCTACCAGTTTGATGAGGTGGGCATCCAGATGGACAAGGAATACCGTGCCAAGTCCGCACCGCCGCTTACGGATGGCTCCCTGTTCGCGGTAAAGCAGGCCTCCCAAACCAAGCTGTTTGAGGGCTTTCAAAGCCGCAACCGCCTCTCCAACATCCCTCGCCCTGGGTACTATATCGTCTATGGCCGCAGGGGCAGCACGCCTTACACACATATCGGGCTGGTAACAGCGGTGCAGCCGCTGGACGATGGCAAATACATTCTGGACACGGTGGAAGGCAACTTAAACGCGCGCATCCGCCGTTATCAGTACATCTATGACAGCCAGGCGGAGCGCCCGGATCGCAACATCACCTCCGTCCCCCAGGAGATGCAGACGGCGCCGGACACCTATCTGTACAAGTATGTCGATAATTTCTATATCAACGTCTTCGGTCAAACCTGGTACTGATATCTGTTCAAGCTGTTCATCTCTTCATGCCGCCATCGCGCGGCTTTTTTTATGGGGGAACAACGCCCGTAAAGCCCTTGAAGATTTCCGTCACAACTTGCATTTTTGTTGTGAAACGTTTATTATCATACTGGTTTGAGACAACCTGAAAAGACAGGAGGGGGCCTATGTCCAAAAATTATATCCTCATGAGTGACAGCGACAGCGACCTGCATTTTGAAATCGCCAAGGAAAAGAACATTCCCATCGTCAGGATGCCCTACAACCTGGATGATGTTGAGTATTTTGATGACAACGGCGCTTCCGGCGCTGAGAAGGTGCTGTTTGACCGCATGCGCGCGGGTGCTAAGCCCTTTACATCGCTTCTGCCCACCGCGGTTTATCTGGAGTATTTTGAGCCAATTTTAAAAGAGCAGGACCTGCTCTTCCTTGCCTTCTCCTCCCAGATTTCAGCCACCTACCTCAACATCCTGGAAGCGCAAAAGGAGCTGCTGGAGAGGTATCCAAACCGCCGCTTCATCGTGGTGGACACCCTGTCCATCTCAGCGCCCCAGTCCCTGTTGATTTTGGGCGCGCATGAGCTATACGAACAGGGCGCCGACATGGATACGGTCGCCAAGTGGGTGATGGACACCCGCATGAAGGCCCAGGCCTGGTTTACTGTGGGGGATTTGACTTATCTGCGCCGCGGCGGCCGCATCTCCGCCACCAGCGCCATCATGGGCACGATGCTGGACATCAAGCCCATCTTGACCGTGTCACGCGAAGGCAAGCTGGAGCCGCACGCCAAGGTTCAGGGCCGCAAGAAGGCGATTAAGATGCTGGTGGATAAAACGGTGGAGAACATCGGGGACAGCAAGGGCAAATCTGTCATCATCCTGCATGGCGACGCGCAGGAGGAAGCCGAGATGCTCAAGAACCAGCTCAAAAACCGCTTGAGCGACCTGGGCGAGATCCGCATTCAGATGATCGGGCCGGTCATCGGCGCCCACGCGGGCCCCGGCACCCTCAACATCGGCTTCATCGGAAACGAACGTACCGTTTAATTCCCTTTGGAACAGAAGATGAAGACGCAAGCCCGTCTGCTTGTCGTCACGGATGTTGCAGGCGTGGGGCGCTGCTCCGCGCTGGTTGTGCTGCCTGTATTGGCGTTGTCAGGGGACAGCATCGCGCTTTTGCCCACGGCTTATTTCAGCACCCATACGGGGGGCTTTGGGCCTGTGCACCGCCTGGATATGACGCAGGATATGCAGGGCACCATCGCCCATTGGCAGCGCCTGGGCCTCCAGTTTGACGCGGTCTATCTGTCCTATGTTGCAAATGCCCGTCAATTGCAAATCATTCAGGACGCCTTGCCCACCCTCTTGCGTAAAGATGGTACACTATATGTTGACCCTGTCATGGGGGATCATGGCCGCCCGTACGCTTTTTGCGGGCAGGACTTGGTGAGCGCCTTCGCGCAGCTGTGTAAACAGGCGGATGTCATCTTCCCCAACCGCACAGAAGCCGCGTTGTTGCTGGGCTTGCCGCTCACAGACGGGGTGGAGCCCGCCCCGCCCGATATCAGGAGCCTGCGCGCCCTTGGTGCCAAACACGTGGTTTTAAGCGGCGTCGCGCGGGGGGATGAGCTGGGTGTGATGGCGGTATCCGCGCATCAAGCGCCGTACAGCAGCTTCCGCAAACGATTCGCAGGGTCCTATCCCGGCACGGGAGATTTGCTGGCGGCCAGCCTTATTGCGGCGCTGCGCAAGGGAAATACCTTGCAAGCAGCCTGTGAGGCCGCCCTTGATTTTCTGCAAGCAGCGCTTGAAAACACTGCGCGCTATCAGTCAGAGCCGCGCTTCGGCCTGGCCTTTGAGGAAGCCTTGCCCGGCCTGAATGATGTCTTATCCTAGGGATGTGGGAGTATTGCTGTGGACATGATGAGCAATGTGCTGGAAGCCTTTTTCTTCACCCTCTTAGCCGGGCTGTCAACCGGCATCGGCGGCGCCTTCGTGTTCTTCGCCAAAACCATCGACCGCCGCGTGCTGGCGGTCAGTTTGGGCTTGTCCGCCGGCGTGATGATCTATGTCTCCCTGGTTGAAATGCTGCCCGAATCCCGGCAAATGATCGCCCAGGTGCACGGGGACAAATCCGGCTTGCTCTATTCCCTGATTGCTTTTTTTGGCGGCATCCTGTTAATTGCCATCATTGACAAGCTGATCCCCTGTGAGGAAAACCCGCACGAGATGGTCTGCCCCGTGCCAGCCAAGCCCAGTTTGCACGACAGCCGCTTAAAGCGCACAGGCCTGCTTACCGCGATGGCGATTGCCATTCACAATTTCCCAGAGGGCATGGCTGCCTTTGTCTCTGCCACCCAGTCGCTGAAACTGGCGATTCCCATCGTCGCGGCCATCGCGATTCACAACATCCCCGAGGGCATCTCCATTTCCATGCCCATCTTTTACGCAACGGGCAGCCGTCGCATTGCGATGCGCTATTCAATCTTGGCCGGGCTGGCAGAGCCGCTGGGCGCGTTGATTGCGTTTTTAATCCTGCGGCCCTTTATGTCGGTGGTCTTGCAGGGGGTGTTGTTCGCCGGCACCGCGGGTGTCATGATTTTCATCTCCCTGGACGAACTGCTGCCCAGCGCGCAGCTGTATGGGGAGCATCATTACAGCATGTATGGGCTGGTGCTGGGCATGGCCATTATGGCGCTCAGCCTGTGGCTATTCATTTAACTTGTATTTTCAACAACTAAAGAGGAGGAATCGCGCGGCTCATGGATGAACAGATGCATTTTCAGGTGGATTGCCAGGAATTGCTGGACGCCGCGCAAAACGTGCTGCCCGAAAGCGGTGTGGTCACACTCAAACCCATCCTGAAAATTCTGGAAGACCGCGTGACCATCAGCTTAAAGGCGGGGGAGGGCCGCGTCAGCTATATCCGCGATGTGCCCGCGTTTTTTGAGGCAATCCGGGACCGGCAGCCCTTCCCCATCAGCAAGAACTTCACCTACTCACCGGCCTGGATGCGGCTTGATAAGGCGTCCCAGTCGCTGTGTGACCAGTTGTTTGCCTATCTGGAGACGCTGTCGCATTCCAATCAGCCGTTGACAGGGATGTCCAAGCGGGACATCCCACTGTCTGGCAGCATGCTCAAATTGGTGCTAAACGCGCTTGTTGCCATGGACTTTGTCCTCACCCTCTCCCCCAAGCAAGAGCACGAGCAAAATGGCATCGAACAAGAGAGCTTGCCGCTCCTTTTCCGCCTGGGCTATGACATCAGGGGCGTGGTGCTGACCGGCTCCTGGCAGGAGAACGTACAGGCGGTTGTAGAGGACGGCAGCTTTGTCATCATGAAAGGTCGTTTGTTTCAGCTGTCGCTGTCTGATGCCCTGCTGATGCGTACCCTGCCAAAGCCGATGGAGGGGGAGGAGTTTACCATTCCCTTCTCGCGCTCCCAGACGCCGCGCGTGTTTGCAGAGCTGCTGCCCTTTTTGCAGCGTTCCCACGCGGTGGTAATGGAAGAGGATTTACAGGAGCGCCTGCTTCAGTATCCGCTCAAGGCCAGAATCTATCTGGATTCGGAGGGCAGCGGCATTGCTGCCCGGGTAGCCTTTGTTTATGGCGACCTGAAGGCGGACCCCTTCTCGCATGAGCAGAACCTGCCGGCCTATCTGCTCAGGGACGCTGCGGGCGAGCGCAAAATCATGGATTTGCTGGCGCAGTACGGCTTCCGCGCGCGGACTGGCCGCGCGGACCTGCAAAACACCGATTTAATCTTCGAGTTTCTCATGAAGGGCGTGTCCGACCTGCACCGCTTGGGTGAGGTCTACCTCAGCCAGGCCTTCCGCCAGCTCACACCGCGCGCGCCCTCGTTTAGTGCCCATATGCGCATGCGCTCTGGCCGCATCAGCCTGGAGTTGGCGGATGACGGACAGTTTTCCGATGAATTGCTTCCCCTGATGCAGGCGCTCAGCAAACGCAAGAAGTATTTCCGCTACAAGAATGGCGCTTTCATCACCTTGGATGACGCGCGGGAGTGGCAGGCGCTGGCGGATGCTTACTTAGAAAGCCTGGCGCCCCAGCAGGATGAGCGGGATTTGCCCGCCATGCGCGCGCATTACCTGGCCGCCCTCATTGACAAAAGCCAGCTGCCCGTCACCTTTGATGAGGGCACAAGAAACGCCGTGGCACTCGATCCCGAGCGCATCACAAGCCCGGTGGACGGCCTGTTTGCGTATCAATTACGGGGCTTCCGCTGGATTTGTGCGCTGAACATCCTGGGCTTGGGTGGCATTCTGGCGGATGAGATGGGCCTTGGCAAGACGGTGCAGATGATTGCTGCCATAGCGTATTTCGCGCGCAGCGAGCCTGTGCGCTTGCCCAGCTTAATCGTGTCGCCAACCACCCTTTTGTATAACTGGCAGTCGGAGATTGAGCGTTTCGCGCCCAACCTGTGCGCGACGGTCATCAGCGGCAGCAAGCCCATCCGGGAAAAATTGCTGGAAGAAGCCCTGAAGGATGAGAGCAACGATGTCATCATCACCAGCTATCCCTTGCTTCGGCAGGACATCGCGCTGTATGAAAACCTGCGCTTCCGCTTCGCGGTGCTGGATGAGGCACAGAACATCAAAAACTTCACCAGCCAGACGGCGCGCACCGCCAAGCGCATCAACGCGCATACCCGTCTGGCTCTCACCGGCACGCCCATGGAAAACAATGTAACAGAGCTGTGGTCGCTGTTTGATTTTGTTTTGCCGGGCTATTTGTTCTCCGCGCGGGAGTTTATCAGGCGCTATGAGGATGGCCGCCACGCGGAGGAGCTGCGCCTGCGCATTCGTCCCTTCTTGATGCGCCGGCTCAAATCAGATGTCATGGCAGAACTGCCGGAGAAACTCAGCACCACCATGTATTGCGAGATGGGGGCGGAGCAGCGCAGGGTCTACCAGGCTGCGCTGCTCAAAAGCCGCACCTGGGTGAATGAGCTGATGGAAAAGAAGGGGCTGGACGGCAGCCGGATTGAGGTGCTGTCCGCGATTACCCTCATGCGCCAGCTCTGCTGCCACCCCCTCTTAATGATGGAGGACTATGCGGGCGACTCCGCCAAGCTGGATTTGCTGATGGAGGTGTTGCCCGATGCCCTCAAAAGCGGACGGCGGATCCTGCTTTTTTCCCAGTTCACCTCAATGCTCAAGATTATCCGCGCGCGGCTGGATGAGGCGGGCATTCCCAGCCTCTACCTGGATGGCGAGACCGGCGCGCAGGAGCGCGTCTTGCTGGCAGACCGCTTCAATCAAGGGCAGGTGCCTGTCTTCCTGATTTCGCTCAAGGCGGGCGGAACAGGGCTGAACCTCACAGGCGCTGACATGGTGATTCACTATGACCCATGGTGGAACCCGACCGCGGAGGACCAGGCCAATGACCGCGCGCACCGGCTGGGCCAGGATAAAACGGTGCAGATACTGCACCTGATAACCCGCAAATCCATAGAGGAGGCGGTGGTCGAAATGGGCAGGCGCAAGCGCCGCTTGTTTGATCGCCTCATCACGCCCGGGGAAACCATGCCCCAGAAACTCAGCCAAAGCGATGTACTGCGTTTGTTTGAAAAATAAAAGCAGAATGCAAAACAGGATGTAATTGGGTAAGATAAGTTTGAAACGCGCGCGGACGCGCAACACTGCTTAGGAGGTACATGAAGTGTCCTTTTGGATTGTAACGGACGTTGGTGCAGATATCTCACTGGAATATTTCAAGAAACAGCGGGATTTACAGATTCTGCCCATGCCCTATCGGATGGACGGGGTGGAGAAGCTTTACAACGTCCAGGACGAGCCCAGCCTGGTGCAATTCTACCAGGACCTGCGCGCAGAAAAAACGGCCACCACGGCCCAGGTGACGGTGGACAGCGCCTTTACTTGTTTTGAACGTCTCACCAATGAGGGCAAGCAGGTGTTGTACATTGGCTTGTCCAGCGGCATTTCCGGCACCGTTCAATCCGGCCTTACCGCCAGGGACATGGTGCTGGAAAAGAACCCTCAGGCTAAGATTTCCGTTGTGGACTCCCTCCTGGCTTCTGCCGGCGAAGCCCTGCTGGTTCACTATGCCATCCAACTGCGCGAAGAGGGGAAAACCCTGGAAGAAACCGTTCAGTGGCTGGTGAACAACCGCCAGCGCTTTAACTCCTGGTTCACCGTGGAAGACCTGAACTTCCTCTTCCGGGGTGGCAGGGTCAGCCGCACCTCGGCCTTGTTGGGCAGCATGATGCGGATCAAGCCCATCATGCATGTCAATTTTGATGGCAAGCTCATCCCCATGGACAAGATCACCGGCCGCAAACGCTCCTTGAAAGCCCTGGCAGAAAAGGTTCAAGAGCTGTCCAACCTCAAGGAAGGGCAGACCATCTTCATCAGCCATGGCGACTGCAGGGAAGATGCGGAGTACCTGGCCCAGCAGATTAAGGAAAACATGCCCAACATCAAAGACATCCAGTTCTTCACCTTGGGGCCCATCATCGGCGCTCATGCAGGCCCCGGCACCGTTGCCGTCTTCTTTACTGGCGACGCAAGATAAGGATTGTCCCGCGCATCACAAACCGCCTGGTTATGCCGGGCGGTTTTCGTCTGTTGACAAGCGCTGACCACGCTTGTTATGCTCAAACTGAACGAATGTCAAGGAGTGCTCATTGCCTTACAAAACTTTCCAGGCCATCGTGCTGCAGCGCGTGGACTGGCGCGAGAACGACCGCATCCTCACCCTGTTCTCCCCGGAGCATGGCAGGGTGGATGTGCTGTGCCGCTCCTGCAGGAAACCAAAGAGCCCTTTGATGAGCGCAGCGGAACTGTTTACCATGGGGGAGTACGTGGTGTTTTCGGGCAAAGGGCGGGACTATGTCCAGTCCTGCTCCATTATCGAAAGCTTTTACCCCCTGCGGCTTGATTACGCCCGCCTGGCGGCTGCCGCAATGATGGCCAGCGCCTGTCTTAAAACCATCCAGCCCGAGGAACCCATGGGGCATCTGTACATCCTGCTCGCGCGTTCCTTCCGCCGCCTTGCCTTTGAGGACAGCGATATCACCGCTGTGACCAGTGCCTTTTTGCTGCACTTCATCACGCTGCAGGGCTTCAAGCCCCGGCTGAATCACTGTGTGCGCTGCCAAAAGCGCATGGGGGATGCGGAGGGCGGCTATTTGATGGAGCAGGAGGATGGCATCTGCTGCGCTGCCTGCGCGCCGCAGGCAAACAGGCGCAGCTGGCTATCCGCTGAGCAAACAGCCTGGCTACGGGATGTGCTTGTTTTGGGTATTGATAAGATTTCGCGCGAATTAGGCGCTTACCCCCTTGGTCATCTAAAACGATATACAGAATATCAGCTGGAAACAAACCTGCCTGATTTGCCAAAACAATAAAAACCACCAGGCGCCTGGCCTGGTGTAATCAGGATTGGTTTAATCAGTAGGCCCGAATCTCTAGCGCGTACCGCTCCGCCAGCAGCAGATCCTTGTAGCCGCGCTGCATGATAAAGGAATAGTCCTGCTCCTTCCGGCCGTTTTGCCGGTACACGGTGTAACTGTGCAGGGTATAGATTCGCTTTTGCATGAAGATGGGAAAATCCTCCGCAATCAGCTCCGTATATAGCCGGGTAAAGGCATCGTTTCGCAGGCTGTTGCCGTTATGCTTGAACTTGAAGTCAAGCACAATATGCGCAGGGCAGACGGTGGTCATGGTGATGCCGCTGCCCTCAATGCGGATGGTGTCGATATCCAGGTGGCGAAGCGCAGACATTTTTAAGTGTAACTCTTGGTAAAGCGCAGTTTCCCGTAGCCGGTTCAGCTGTGCTGTCTCATCCACATGAGCCTTGGCGCAAGCCAGGTAGATTGCGATGGCAGCTACCACGCAAGCCACAAAGCTGAATACAGCCAAAGAACTCATTTTCACAAACCGCCTCTTCCCACAATATATTGTGGATTATAGCGGATGTTACCACAAGAATCAAGCAAAATGTTCGGAATTTATACATTCTATCCATCTATTTACAGCCAAAACTTTTTTGATGTTAGATACACAAATTTCAGAATCAAAAAAGGAGGCCGAAGCCTCCCTTTAGGAATCATACCAAACGCACTTTTTAATGCACTTATGGAAGCGTTAACGGGTGCGTTCCGTATCTGTTTTAATACATGCCACCCATGCCGCCGCCGGGCGCTGCGGGCATGGCGGGTTCCGGCGCGGGGATGTCGGTCACGAGGGACTCGGTGGTCAGCACCAGGGCTGCGATGCTGGCGGCATTCTGCAGCGCGCTGCGGGAGACCTTGGTCGGGTCGATGATGCCGCGGTCAATCATGTCCACAAACTCGTTCTTCTGCACATCATAGCCGTAGCCGTTGTCACCCTTGCGCTTGATGGTGTCAATGATGATGGATCCGTCCACGCCGCCATTGGTCGCGATTTGACGGATGGGCTCCTCAATGGCGCGCACGATGATGTTCACGCCGGTGCGCACGTCGCCCTCAGTCTGCTCCAACAGCTCGCGCACCTTGTTTTGCACGTTCAGCAGGCTCACGCCGCCGCCGGGGACGATGCCTTCTTCCACCGCGGCACGGGTGGCGGCCAGGGCGTCCTCGATGCGCATTTTGCGCTCCTTCATTTCCACCTCGGTCGCGGCGCCAACCTGAATGACTGCCACACCGCCGGCCAGCTTGGCCAGGCGCTCCTGCAGCTTTTCACGGTCATAATCGCTGGTGGTGTCTTCAATCTGGGTTTTGATGTTGGCGATGCGTGCCTGGATGTCTTCCTTGGTGCCTGCGCCGTCAATGATGGTGGTGTTTTCCTTGTCCACCTTGACGATATGGGCGCTGCCCAGCATGTCCAGGGTGGTTTCCTTCAGCTCCAGGCCCAGCTCCTCGGAGATGACCTGGCCGCCGGTTAGGATGGCGATGTCACGCAGCATTTCCTTGCGGCGGTCGCCAAAGCCAGGGGCCTTGACGGCGACGCAGGTAAAGGTGCCGCGCAGCTTGTTGACCACCAGGGTCGCCAGGGCTTCGCCTTCCACGTCTTCAGCGATAATCAGCAGCTTCTTGCCAGCTTGCACGACCTGCTCAAGAACGGGCAGGATCTCCTGGATGTTGCTGATCTTTTTGTCGGTAATCAGGATGAGCGCGTCCTCCAGGACGGCTTCCATCTTGTCCGCGTCAGTCACCATGTAAGCGGAGGCGTAGCCGCGGTCAAACTGCATGCCTTCCACGGTGTTCAATTCGGTTTTCAGGGTGTTGGATTCCTCAACACTGATTACGCCGTCTTTGCCCACGATTTCCATCGCGTCAGAGATCAGCTCGCCCACGGTCTCATCGCCCGCGGAGATGGAGGCGACCTGCGCGATGTCGTGCTTGCCTTTGATGGGGCGGGACATGACTTTCAGCGCATCCACGGCTGCTTCCGTGGCCTGCTCAATGCCGCGCTTTAAGCCCATGGGGTTGGCGCCAGCGGCCAGGTTCTTCAGCCCTTCACGCACGATGGCCTGCGCCAGCAGCGTGGCAGTTGTGGTGCCGTCACCAGCGACGTCATTGGTCTTGGTGGCGACTTCCTTGATGAGCTGCGCGCCCATGTTCTCAAAGGCGTCTTCCAACTCGATTTCCTTGGCGATGGTCACGCCGTCATTGGTGATGGCAGGGGCGCCGTACTTCTTGTCCAGCACGACGTTGCGGCCCTTGGGCCCCAAAGTGATTTTGACGGTATCCGCCAGGGTGTTCAGCCCGGTTTCCAGGGCGCGGCGCGCGTCGTCGCCAAATTTTAATTGCTTAGCCATGTTATTTCTCCTTCTTCCTTTTTATTCCACAACGGCCAGGATATCAGACTGACGGACGATGATCAGCTCTTCGCCGCCAATTTTGACTTCAGTGCCGGCATACTTGGAGTAGATGACTTTCTGGCCAACGCTCACATGCATGGTGATTTCCTTGCCGTCCACATTGCCGCCAGGGCCAACAGCGATGACTTCCGCCATCTGGGGCTTTTCCTTGGCAGCGCCGGTTAGAATAATGCCGCCCTTGGTGGTTTCTTCGCTTTCCACGTTTTTGATGACCACGCGGTCACCCAAAGGTTTCACGTTCATAGTATCCTCCTCAGTTCTCTTGGTGTTGTTAGCACTCATCAAAGACGAGTGCTAAACCTGCTCATAATATACCCTAAATCTTCTCCTTGTGCAAGGGGTAGATATGAATTTTCGTTAAAATCATCACAAAGCATAAATATGCCGCGGTTTCAAGCACTGGTTTCAGCCTGCCAAAAGCCGCGGCGCGGGTTTCCCTGCAATCAGGGGCTTGTTATTTGTTGTTCTCGTAGACCTCACTTAAAATTTCTACCTTGGGTGAGACCAACAGCACCAGATTGAGCCCTTCCCTTTTCAGGATTCCTTTTTGGATGATGGCATACTGCTCCGGTGAGTAATTCCTTGCCTCTTTCGCCTTGGCGTCCAATCGCCCTTCCAGCAATTCATACACCGCATCCGCGGCGGCTTTGTCCTTTGACCGGATGAGGATGACTTCATCAGCCAGCAGGCTGTTTTGGGAGATCATCACCACGTATTCTGCTAAACGGTCATACTCAAGCCCGATGAGGTTATAAGCTTCCTCTGCGTCAAGGGGCAGCATCTCTGGCAGCACCTGCGTTTGCTCCATCTCCTGGTAAAGCTGGCTCAAACTGACCTGTTTGCCTTGGGGTGTGCAGGCGGCAAGCAGCGCTATAAGCAGCAACAAACAAAGGCTAAGAAGTCGGCTCTTACTTAAATAAATGTGGTCCATCAATCATGCTCCTGTAAGCGGGTTTGCGCAAAACTGTGCAAGGTATCAACCCAAATTTTGATTCCTTCGAGGTTAAGATGGATTCTTTGATCTGTTGATCGTTCCATTGGCAGAAATCCGTCTTCACCTTTGAGGGGCGTAGCAATATCCAAAAAATAGACCCCTTTTTCTGCACACATCGACGCGAGGGACGCATTGAAGGAATCAATCAGATCCTGCTGCAGCAGCGGATCTTTCATTTTTTGTGTGACGGGAGTGAGGGCTTGCACAACAAGCATCGCATCCGGCGCTGCTTCAGCCATCAGATCCAGTGCTTTTGCGTAGCGTACGATGAGATGTTGATGGGATTTTTTCATCCCATCATTCATCCCCAGGAGGATAAACACCTTGGCAGGCTGCACATCCTTTAATAGCTTAAACACACTCCAGTCCAACCCGCGATACTGTATGTTCACTACGTTTTCTGAGCTAAACCGTCTTGTGGCATTATAGATTGTGTAATTGGGCGAGGCCAGCATCAGCGCCTTGCCAAGCGTATGCTTTTCTTCGTGGCGTTCCTTCATCACCGTGTTATGCAACTGCCGTGTGAGGGAATCACCAATAAAGAGGGCATCGTCAAACCAATGATCAACCTCTGCCTGAGGATGTTCCAACTGAATGGCTTCTTCCGTGTAACTGACCCCGGGAAAAAGCGCTATCACGCAGCATAACACGATGAAAAACGGCTTCACACAGCACTCCTTACAGATTAGATACAGTGAGTATAATCATCTCTTGGTGTCTGGTCAATCAAAGCTTGCAAGACCAGCGTTCACACAGAAAAAACGGACAGGCCCTTCGCCTGTCCGTCAAGTCATGTGGGGGGTAGCTTACATGTCTGCGCCATCCTGGATAATCATCTGGGCTGTGATATCAATGTACTCACCCTTGCCAAGCGATTGCAGCTTGCTAAGGTCCTCCAGCGCTGCCATCAGGCCTGTCATCCGGTAGACTTTCAGCACCAGCTCATCCCCGTTGTTCTTTTCCTGAATCTTCGCGACCAACTGGCTGTTGGTGGTGATGACCTCCCCATCCGCTTCAACGATGATGTCACCCACCTGGATGCCGGCCGCTTGCGCGGGGGTGTTCTCAAACACTTCCATAACCAAGGCGCCTTGGGGCACAATGCCCTGTGAGGCGGACAGGAAGCTGTTGACGCTGCGGACGCTGACGCCTAACTTAGGCCTGGGCTTGGCCGCATCAGCTGCCTGATGCTCTTCCTGCTCACGCACTTTCTGCGCCTGGGCCTCGGCCTCCTGGGCGTTGTAGTTTTCAAGAACGGTGCGGATTAAGGGCTTGGCGGCGTTGATCGGCACGCACATGCCAATGTTATCGATGGAGTAGTTGCTGGGGGAGAAGGGGCTGGCGTTGTCCACCAGCTTCATGGTGGGAATCCCCTGCAGCTGGCCCAGGGTATTGAACATGCCGCCGCCGGAGTTGCCGGAGGAGATGGCCGCGTCCACCTGGATCATGTTGTTCTCAATCTCAGTCCGCAGGCCATAGCGGTCACGGCCGCTGGAGGTCATGGTGCGGGAGACCGCGGACACGATGCCAACAGACACGCTGCGCTCAAACTGTGTGCCAAGCGGGTTGCCAATCACAATCGCGTACTCACCCACCTGAATCCCGTCGCTGTCGCCCAGGGTGACATGCGGCAGGTCCAGACCGGGCACCAAAAGGACGGCGATGTCCAGGTCCGCGTCAGTGCCCAGCACCGCGGCTTCCAGTTCACGGTCGCCGACGTTCACCGTCACGCGGGAGGCGTCACGGATGACATGGAAGTTGGTCAGCACATGGCCATAGGGGGAGATTACCGTGCCAGAGCCAGTGCCAACCCTGCGCTCCTGCTCAAACTCCTCCGGGGTCTGGTCAAAGAAGAAGCCAAAGCTGTGGCTAAACTGGCTTCTGCGGGAGACCTGGTAGTTGTTCACGCCCACCACGCTCTCCTGTGCCTTCTTTGAAATCTCAATAAAGGGGCTGGTGACCTCTTCCTGCTTGGTGGAGGTGTTCACAATCTTCTCCACTTCTTCCTGGGTCAAGGTACCAGCAGTGTCCTTGGCATAGGCTGTGATGCCAATGCCCAGCAGCAGGCTAAGGGCCAGTACCGCCGCGATTATTCCCGTAATTCTTCTATTTGTTTTCATAAAAAGCGTCCTTTCTATCGTTTAAGTTGCTCAGATGCGTTCATCATCCTGCATATCAAGCATACCCTTCTATTTTGATTCTTTTTTTACCAGATGATGAATTAAATGTAAACTCAAATCAACATCCCTGCCACCGCACAAGATGTATGAAAGCAGCAGCCCAGGGTAAAATAGGTGTAGGTTGTTGCACTTGATGCAAGAAACACCGGTTCAATCCCGTTGTATGTATGAGTCCTGTCAATGGGCTTAGAAAAAGGAGATGTAATGTATGAAAAGGTTTTTATCCCTCACGCTGACACTGATGATAGCGCTTGCACTATTGCCAAACGTCGCATTGGCTGCGGAGACCATCAAGATTGAAGTCGTCAACAAGGAGTTTCGCTTCTCGGGCGTTCATGCCAGTGAGCATCTGTTCACCATCGAGAACATCAGCGATGCTGATGTTGACGTGGTCATCACCGTGTATGATCAGGCGGACAAAAAGGTTGTTGAGACCATGAACTACACCATCATGAAGGGTGACGGGCCGCAAATGGTGCTGGCCAGCGTCTACAAACCCCTCACCCACAATGGAGAGGTGAATACCTACAGCTACAAAATCGCGCCAAACACCGGCAACGCGAAGTATCTGTACTACGCGCAGAAACTCACCATCGTCAAAGAAAATGGTGTGGAAACCCACTACTATGACCAGTATACCAACACAATTTATCCCAGGAACACTGTTTCTTCCTTTGGCCCGCACTTCCGTGATGTGACCCCGGCTTTGACAGACAAATGGTACATGTTTACCCCCATTGACCTTTCGATTCAAGGCCGACAAACATTTATCCTTGCAGCCAGCAATATCTATGAAGTGGGCGAGGTCTATGTGGATGTCAACCAGGACACCGTGGTCGTCAGCTACCGGATGTTCCATGATGGGAAGCAGGGCTTTAGCACCGAAACGCTCAGTGAATTCATCACCTTCTACAACTCCTATGCCGATGTGGACATCGTGGAGCCAGAGGAGATGAAGGAGCCCAGCATGTATGCCTTCAACCAACCCATCAGCATCCTCAATCACTTTGGTGGGGATACCAATGTGCTGATGTTCATCCGCAACCGCATTACCTACAAACGCTTCCCTACGCCTAAGACCGAATACGTCCGCTTTTGGGAAAACACGCCGGAAAACAAGGCCCACCGTGAGCGCATGTTGGAGTTCATGGATCCCATTATGACGGTAGACCTGGGAAATAAACACTGACTAACCCAATAAGGGGCTGCAGCAAACAGATATTGCTACAGCCCCTTTTAATATGATTTATAATTAGTGCTGCGTCAGCGGGAACATCCTGTATTCCTTCAAAGCCAGCAGAATGGGCGGAATAATGACAATATGGAAAATGATACCGGGGATGGGTGTGACAAAGGCGGCGGTCCAGAACATGGTCAGGGTGAAGGGATTGCCCATGGCGGAGAAAATGATGTAGCTGGCCAGACCCCAGACCAGGCGGCCGCCCAGCATGGACAGAATCAAGGCCAGGTACAGGCCTGTTATCGTCTTAGGCAGTGCCTTATACAGAAGGCCCGCCAAGGCGCCATAGGCAGCCAGCTCAAACGCCATTGCCAGCGCAACAGGCAACATGGGCGGCATCCCCACAATGAGGGAACGCAAAAGCGGCGTGATACAGCCAATAGCCAGGCCGTATTGCCATCCGCAGACAAAGCCGCACAGCAACACCGGGACATGCATCAGGCTCATGATGTTGCCCAGCTGGCGGTTGTTGCCGGTCAGGAAAGGCAACAGAATGCCCAAGGCCAAAAACAGGGCGGATAAGGTTAAACGCAGCACTTTGTTATCTCTCATGGTGTCCTCGCCTTCGTGAGTTCTGTGTAGCCAAAGCAAGCGCCCGTGACAGCTTTTGGCCTAACTATTGAACATTTTATGCATGCCCGGCAGGGCTGTCAAGCGATACGTCTGCCAGTAAATGTGGTATGATAGAAGGGCAATCAACCTGAAAGGAACAGGCCAATGAATCAAGCGATGGTTCTTTGTTACAACATGGAGGGTGAGCGCGCAGATCAGGTGCGCGCGCTGGCAGAGGCCCTCAATATCCAAGCCTTCCTGGTGCCCAGGGAGGCCTACTTGCAGAAGATTGGCGCGCTCTGCGGCTTGTTTGAGCCCACCAAGGAAGCCTATCATGGCGAAGGCTTTGAGGGGGAGATGATGCTGATGGCCTTCTTTGAAAAAGGCATGCTGGGCCAGTTTTTGGACGGTTTCCGCGAGCAGGGCCTGCCGCCCGTGCCGCTAAAGGCCATGTTGACGGAGAAGAACAGCCAGTGGAACTCCATGGCGCTGCAGGCAGAGCTCCTGGATGAATATGAACACTTCAAAAAAATGCACAAAACGACCAAAAAGGCCCGGCAGTGAGTGTTAAAGCGACGGCCATCACCAGCAGGCTTTTGGCCTGGTATGACGCGCACCAGCGCGTCTTTCCTTTCCGCGGCACCAAGGATCCTTACCGCATCTGGTTAAGTGAAATCATGCTGCAGCAGACGCGGACGGAAACCGTAGGCCCATATTATGAGCGGTTCCTGCGGCTGTTTCCGGATGTGCACATCCTGGCTAAGGCGCCCATTGAACAGGTGCTCAAGGCATGGGAAGGCCTGGGTTACTACACCCGGGCGCGCAACCTGCACAAAACGGCAGGCATCATAGTAAAGGACCATGGCGGCGTTTTCCCAAGCACCGCGCAAGGCTTGCAAAAGCTGCCCGGGATTGGCCCTTACGCTGCCGCGGCCATCGCCTCCATCGCCTACGGCGAGCCCGTCCCCGCCATGGACGGCAACCTGTACCGTGTCATCAGCCGGCTGTTTTTGTATATGCAGGATACCGGCACCGCCCGCGCGAAGAAAGAACTGCAGGCCCTGGGGCTGTCCCTGATGCCGCACACCCATGCCGGGGATATGAACCAGGCCCTCATGGACCTGGGCGCGACCATCTGCCTGCCCGGCACACCGGATTGTGACAAATGCCCTTTATCAGAGGACTGCGCGGCTTTCAAAGCGGGGAATCCCGCGTCACTGCCCATGATGAAAGCCAAAAAACCGCCGAAGCAGGTTCCTGTCAGCGTGGTGCTGCTGGTATGCGATGGGCATGTGTTGCTGCTGAAGCGCGAGAAGGCGCTGCTCAAAGGCATGTACCTCTTTGTGTTGAGTGAAGGTGAGGACAGCCTAATGGCTGCCGAGAAAGCTGCAAAAAAATATGCGAAGGATTGTTGTGATGTCCAGGTGTTGGGCACAGCCCGTCATGTGTTTACCCACCAGGTATGGAATATGACCATCTACCTGGCGCGGGCAAGGTCCTGCGCACCTGTTAAAAACGGTGTCTGGGCCAGTTGTTCCCAGTTGGATGCCTTGCCTGTGCCAGTGGCCATGAACGCCGCGCTCAGCTATGCGCGCAAGCTTGTAAACAGTTGAGCCTGACGTATTTTGCGCTAATCACCTAAAACATGGTAAAATGGTGCAAACAATAGAAAAGAGGCAAGGTATCATGATTAAAAAACTGGTGCTGCTTTTCCTGGTATTGATGCTGGCCTGTCCCCTGGCGCTTGCGGAGGACTTGACCGATGCTGAGGCGGAAACCTTGCGGCAACTCAAGCAGGTGGTGATGGATTTTCTTGACAATGAAGAATACACTTACGAAACGAATGAAGATGGCTTTAGTCTGGGCTTTGCACTGGACGGCAAACTGGAATCCTGTTTGGTGGTCGTGACGGTTTATTATGATGGCATTGAGATCACCGCAACCCCAAATCTTGAAATCCCGGAACAGAACCGCGACAAGGTGGCGGTGCTGCTGGCTTTGATCAATCATTACAGTTTTTATTCCCACCTGGGGATGCGCCATGAAACGGGCAAGCTCTACTCCTTTTCGGATCAGCTGGTGGAGCAGGTGCTGCCTGGGATGGCGGAAATGAATGTCCTCTTCCACGAGCCGCTGCATATGCTTGAGAAATGGGGCGAAGGCTTGATGAAAGTTGCCCTGGAAGGCGCAGATCCAGTGGCGTGCTACACCAAAATAAAAGCGGGTGAACCTTTAGATGAATCCGTGGCTTTGCCAATTTCAGATGCACAAAACAGTCCGGGTCAAACAGGCGATGCCTATTTGCTGTCAGGGACGTATGACGGCGCATTGATTGGCTTAAAAGAAGTATTGACACAAGATGAGGGCGATGACAAGATTCTGATATTGGTTTTCGATTTTTCACACGATAAGGATGAGGCGCAGATGTTCTCCTTGGCTGCCAACATCACAGTCTATCAAGATGGGATTGAACTTGACGACGCATATTTTTATAAGCATGCGTCGCAAGGGAATGCGATAAAGAACATTAAAAGAGGGGCCGTGCTGGAAACCACAAAGGCATATACACTTCGTTCCAATTCACCGGTAGAAATTGAAATGAACGAGTTTTTCAGTTTCAATGACAGAAAGCCGGATGCGATAACAGTTCCTGTTCCATAGCGTGATGTAAGCGCAATAAAGGGTAAACGCTTCGTGATGAGCCGAGGCGTTTACCTTTTTTGATTCCTTATTAAATCCGTTTGTAATATGCTAAAAAATTAAGCCCCGCAATCGCCTCAACATCGGCTGGTGAATACCCCCGTTCTATCAGCCTTGTTATAAGCTTGGGGAAATCAGAGGGATTATCCAGGCCTTCGGGCTTTTCGCTAATGCCGTCAAAATCGCTGCCAAAGCCCACCATGCCCTCGCCGCCCAGTTGGTGCATATGGTCGATGTGGTCAATGACGGTGTCAATGGTGCAATCTGTCCCGCCCGGCGTTAAGAACAAGGGCAGGAAGTTGATGCCCACATAGCCGCCTGCGGCAAAAAGGTCCCTCAGCTGCTGATCCGTCAGGTTCCGGGGGTGGTCGCACAGGGCCCGGGCGCAGGAGTGGCTGGCCAGTGGCGGGGCATCGGTCTTGCCCAGCAGGTCGTAAAAGCCAGGGATGTTCAGGTGGGACACGTCCAGCGCCATGCCCAGGCTTTGCATATGCTTTGCTGCCTTCAGACCGTAGGGTTTCAGTCCATCGTCCTGGTTGATACAGGCAGGGGTGCCCAGCGCGTTTCCGTAGTTCCAGGTGATGGCAGCCATGCGTACGCCCCGCTTGCGGTAGTCGTCAATGACATGAAGTCCGGGTTCAAAGATTTCGCAGCCTTCCACCGATAGCAGGAAGCGGGGCTGGTCCGTGGCGGCTTCCTGTGGGTCCATGGCTTGCAACCAGCCCTCCTGCTTCAATTGCTCTGCCGCCTGCCACATGTTGTTGTACAGGCCAGCCACTACGTGGGGGTCAGGGTCGACCCCCACAAACATGGCCAGCACCTGCAGGGATACGCCGCCTTCTTTGAGGCGGTCCAGGCTCAGGTCAAAGGGCTTTTTATCCCCAGTCGCCATCCGGTGAAGGGTGTCCGCATGGGCATCACACAGGATCATGGGCATCACATGGGATGGGCCTTGATGTAATCAAGCACCTCATCCACCGTGGTAAAGCACAGCCCGGTGACTGTGTCCGCGCAGCCATAGTAGATGGCGATGCGGCCGGTGTCCGCGTCTGTGAGCGCCGCGCAGGGGAAGGTGACGCCAGGGACGTCCCCGGCCAGTTCATACAGCGTCTCCGGTCCCAGCAGGTACCAGTCACCCCGGGTAATCACCTTCCAGGGCTCATCCAGATCCAGCAGGGCAGCGCCAAAGCGGTAGACATAGCCGTTGCAGGTGGTGATTACGCCGTGGTAGATCATCAGCCAGCCTTCATCCGTCTCAATCGGCGTTGGGCCCGCGCCCACCTTGGTGGACTGCCAGCCCCCGGCGGTGCCAAAGACGTGGCGGTGGCGGCCCCAGTACTCCAGGTCCTTGGATTGGCTGATGAAAATATCGCCAAAGGAAGTGTGCCCGGTGTCCGAGGGCCGGGACAGCATCAGGTAGTGGCCGCCCACCTTCCGGGGGAAGAGCACACCGTTCCTGTTGTAGGGCAAAAAGCAGTTTTCCAGCTGGTGGAAGGTCTTGAAGTCCTCCGTATAGCCCAGGCCGATGGTGGGGCCGTGGTAGCCATTGCACCAAACCACGTAGTATTTGCCTTCCACCTCGCACACCCTGGCATCATAGCGGTACTGCAGCTTGGTGATGTAGGGGTCGCCCTGAAACTGGATGGGCTCGTGGTCGATCTTCCAGTTGATGCCGTCATCGCTGAAACCGGCATGGATGTTCATCTCCACCGCCTTGTTATCGCAGCGAAAGACGCCCGCAAACTTGCCCTTGAAGGCCACTGCCGCGGAGTTGAAGATGCTGTTGCTGGAAGGGATGGCGTCCTTTTTGATGATGGGGTTGCCGCTGTAGCGCCATACGGGGGTCTTGCAGTCTTTGGGCTTGTCCTCCCAGGGGATGTTGGGCAGGGCCTTGCCAATAATCTTTGCCATGTCAGTCTCCTTTCAGATGTTGTGATGGTTGCTTTGTCGTTGTTCTTGCAGTTTTAGAAAGCTTTCCCGGGTCAGCTCGTATTCCACGGCGTCCTGGGGGACACCCAACTGGTCGGTGAAGGCTTCCTCCACCACCCGCAGCCGGGTGGCGCCCAGGCTTTCGTAGACATGCTGGGCCCTGGTGTTGGTCAGGTTGGTGTCCCAGAAGATGCAGTGGATGGGCATTTTGGTGTTCAATGCTTTATCCAGGAAGAGGTATTCAAAGGTCATCCAGATAATCTGTCTGCCATAGCCCTTGTTTTGATAGCGGGTTTCGCAGATTTTCCAGCCCGGTCTGGCCTCGTTTTGACCAATCTGGAAGCTGAGTTCACCCACCGGCACCCCGTCAATCAGGATGATGCACAGCTGGCTCAGCCTGCCCTCATTGGCGGCAAGCTGCTGGCGGGTCTGTTCCATACTTTGCCCCAAGCCATTGGAAAAGCCGGCGTGTGCCATCACAGCGCCATCATTCCACCAGGCGTTCAGCATTGGCGCGTCCGCTTCCACGGCGCTTCTTATTTCGATGTTGTTTTTAATGATGATGACCATATCTACGCCTATAAAAAAGACCAGGGAACCCCTGGCCTTTACCTGATCACGTAAACCTCACACCACAAAGGCTTTGAGGTCATCAAGCAGGTCATCACAGTCGTCAGAGTAGATCTCCAGCGTGATGGGCTTGCTTAAGTCCAGGGAGAAAATGCCAAGGATGGACTTCGCGTCCACCACGTGGCGGCCTGCGCGCAGGTCCATGTCATAGTCATAACGGTTGGCGACGTTGACGAAGGTTTTTACTTCCTCAGCGAAACTCAATTTGATCGGGACTGATTTCATCTATTGTTACCTCCATTTAATTCTGTCCACAGTATACATGGCTTGGCGGCCCTGTTCAAGTAAATTCTGGATGTTCTGGCCGATTATCGGCGTTTTTTACCAGTTGTTGATATTTAGGCCTGCCCAAGCTGGTCCATCGCGCTGCGCAGGCGCCTCAAGGCTTCCTCCCGCCCCAGCAGGTAAGCAATCTCAATCGCGCCGCCGGGGGTGGAGAGGAGGCCCGACAGTGCAATGCGCAGCGGCCACAGCACGGTGCCATTCTTCATGCTGGCTTCCTTGATCCCGGAAATCAGGGCTTCGTGGAGGTTTTCCTCCGTCCAGTCCCCAAGCCCCTCAAGCAACTTTTCTGCCAGGGCCAGCGCCTCTGATGCGCTCTCCAGGCTGGATTTCTGCTTTTTGTTGATGTACAGCTCCAGGTTAATAGCCGGGCGCTCGCGGAAGAAGTCAATCATCTCCGGTATGCGGTTAAATACCTCTGTCCTGCTTTGCATAAGTTCCGACAGCCTCTTCAGGTCCTTGATGCTGCCTCCCAGCGCTTGATCAAACCAGGGCTTGGCCATCTCAAAATAGGCTTCCGGCTCCATGCGCCGGATGTATTCCGCGTTAAACCAGGTTAATTTGTTTGTGTCAAAAATGGCGGGGGATTTGGAGATGCCTTGGACGGTGAAAGCTTCAATCAGCTCATCCATCGTGAAGAACTCGCGCTCGTCCCCCGGGTTCCAACCCACCAGCGCAAGATAATTAATCAGCGCTTCGGTTAGGTAGCCCTTTTTGATAAAGTCGCTGTAATAGGCGTCCCCGTCACGCTTGGATAGCTTGTGCTTGCTGTCACGCATGACGGTGGGTAAATGGATGTACTGCGGGATATCAAAGCCCAGCGCCTTGTACAGCAGGTTGTACTTGGGTGTGCTGGAGAGGTATTCCATCCCGCGCATGACATGGGTAATCCCCATGGTGTGGTCATCAATCACGTTGGCGAAGTTGTAGGTGGGCATGCCATCCTGTTTGATGAGCACCATGTCATCCAGCGTGTCATTGGGGGCAGCGATGTGGCCGTAGACCAGGTCATCAAAGCTGCTGTCACCCGTTGTTGGCGTATTTTGCCTGATGACACAGGGAAGCCCCGCATCCAGCTTCTGCTGGATTTTTTCAGGCGTCAGGTGCAGGCAGTGCTTGTCATATTTCCAGGTGTCGCCCCGGGCCTCTACCGCTTCCCTGCGCTCCTGCAGCTCTTCCTTGGTGCAAAAGCAGTAGTAGGCGTGGCCGCAGTCAACCAACTGCTTCGCATAGGGCAGGTAGCTGTCCTTGCGCTCGGACTGGATATAGGGCGCCACGGGGCCGCCGATGTCCGGCCCTTCATCCCAGTGGATGCCGCAGCCGCGCAGCGTGTCATAGATGACATCCGTCGCGCCTTCTACATAGCGCTCCTGGTCGGTATCCTCAATGCGCAGAATGAACTTGCCGTCATGCTTCCTGGTAAACAGGTAGCAGTACAAGGCGGTGCGCAGGCCGCCTAAGTGCATAAATCCGGTGGGGGAAGGGGCAAATCGGGTACGAACTTGGGTCATGAATTCCTCTCTTTTGCTCCATGCGGGATCCCGGGATGGTATCCCGCACCAAGCATCGCAAATTAAATGTCATTTGGAAGTTTGAACCCTTTTTTGAAGAAAGGGTTTCAGGGCTCTCCTCCCTTCTGCCCGACCTTAGGGCCGGTAGCTGTCCTTTAAGGACACAACCAGGTTAAACACCGGCATCTCTTCAGTGGAATCACGGTCCTTGCAGAAGTAACCGGTGCGCATGAACTGGAAGGTATCGCCTGCTTCCGCGTCTTTTAAACTGGGCTCCATCAGGCCGTGCACCACCTTGAGGCTGTCGGGGTTGAGCCTGGAGATGAAGTCCTTCTTGTCCGTGCCGTCGTCCACGTCATCGGGATCTGCCAGCAGCGACTCATACAGCCGGGCCTCAAAGGGGACAGCTGTTGCTGCGTCCACCCAGTGCAGGGTGCCCTTCACCTTGCGGCGGGCGCCTTCGCTGCCGGAGCGGGTCTCAAAGTCCACGGTGCACACCAGGTGGTCGATGCTGCCGTCAGGCTGTTTAACAACTTCTTCGCACTTGATGATATAGGCACCCATCAGGCGCACTTCGCCGCCGGGCTTTAAGCGGAAGAACTTGCCAGGAGGGTTCTCCGAGAAATCTTCCTGTTCGATATAAATCTCCCGGCCCAGGCTGATGTGACGTGTGCCAAACTCCGGATGGTCCGGGTGGTTCACCATCTCCAGGGAGTCGGTCTTGCCCGCTTCCCAGTTGGACAGGACCACCTTTAAGGGGTTTTGCACGGCCATCACCCGGGGCGCCTTGCTGCCCAGGTCGTTGCGCACGCAAAACTCCAGCAGGCCCAGGTCCACCACGCTGTCGGCCTTGGCCAGGCCCACCCGGTCGATGAAATCCCGGATGGATTCGGGTGTATAGCCGCGGCGGCGCATGGCGATGAGGGTGGGCATGCGCGGGTCATCCCAGCCGGTGACATAGCCTTCTTCCACCAGGCGGCGCAGGTAGCGCTTGCTCATGACGGTGCGGGTCAGGTTCAGCCTTGCAAACTCAATCTGCCGCGGGCCATATGTGATGTAGCCGTGCTTGTCCTTGTGCGGCTCACGGAAGCCTGCGTGCTCCACCGCCCAGTCATACAGCGGGCGGTGATCCTCATACTCAAGCGAGCACAGGCTGTGGGTGATGCCTTCGATTGCGTCGCCCAGGGGGTGGGAGAAGTCGTACATCGGGTAGATGCACCAGTCCTTCCCGGTGCGGTGATGTTCCAAATACAAAATGCGGTACATCACAGGGTCGCGCATGTTGATGTTGGGGGAGGCCATGTCAATCTTGCTGCGCAGTACATAGCTGCCTTCAGGGAACTCGCCGTTGCGCATGCGTCGGAAGAGGTCCAGGCTCTCCTCCGCCGGGCGGTCGCGGAAGGGGCTGTTGCGGCCCGGCTCCGTCAACGTGCCGCGGTATTCCCGGATTTGCTCCTGCGTCAGCTCGTCCACATAGGCCAGGCCTCTTTTGATAAAATCCTCCGCGATGTCGTAGCATTGCTGGTAATAATCGCTGGCGAAATACAGCCCGCCGTTCCATTCAAAGCCCAGCCAGCGGATGTCCTCCATGATGCCCTCGACGTATTCGGTTTCCTCCTTGGCGGGGTTGGTATCGTCAAACCGGAGGTTGCACAAGCCGCCATAGCGTTCCGCAGTCGCGAAATCCGCCACCAGCGCCTTGCAGTGGCCGATGTGCAAATAGCCGTTGGGCTCTGGCGGGAAGCGTGTGTGCACGCGCTGCACGCGGCCTTCCTGTAAGTCCTGGTCAATCGCGTCCCAGATAAAATTGGATTTTTCGCTTTCTATACTCATCACATAAACGCCCTTTCTTGCTATACGCGTATTATACAGAGGTTCCTTGATTGGGGCAAGGAAACAGGCTATTTCATCACCCTCAGGATAACGCATTTCAGGTAATTGGTCTCTGGGGACGCGGGCAGCATGGGGTGGTCTTTGGCCGGCCCCCGCCAGTCCAGAATCTGGGTTAAGACCCGCGCGTCATTGGCAGCCTGCTTAAGCATATCCTGGAATAAGTGCGGCTGCATGGCCTGGGAGCAGGAGCAGGTGACCAGAATCCCGCCCGGTTCCAGCATCTTCATCGCGCGCAGGTTGATTTCTTTATAGCCCTTCATGGCGCCGTGCAGGCTGGCTTTGTTCTTGGCAAAGGCGGGCGGATCCAGGATGATTAGATCATAGCGCTCAAAGGCATCCGATTGCTCTCTCAAATAGTCAAAAGCGTTCGCTGCGACAAAGTGAATATTGTTAAAGCCGTTTACCTTCGCGTTGTTTTTCGCGCAGTCCAGTGCCGCATCAGAGATATCTACTGCTGTTACGTCCCTGGCGCCATAGTGTGCAGCGTGCAGCGCGAAGGAGCCTGTGTGCGTGCAGATATCCAGCACGCGCGCGTCCTTGCAAAAAGGCGCGATGGCGGCGCGGTTCTCACGCTGGTCTAAGAAGTATCCGGTCTTTTGGCCGCGCTTCACATCCACCAAAATCCTCAGGCCATTTTCCGTCATTTCCACCTGTTCAGGCACATTGCCATACAAAAGGCCGGTGGATTGCTCCATGCCCTCCAGCTTGCGGACCGGCACATCATTGCGCTCCCAAATGCCCCTGGGCTTCAGTTCTTCCGCCAGGGTGTCCACAATGTCCTGCAAAAAACGCGCCATGCCCAGGGAAAGGATTTGGAGGGACAGCACATCCGCGTATTGGTCTACAATCACGGCGGGCAGGCCGTCGCTCTCCGCGTTGATTAAGCGGCAGGCGCCCAAAACACCCAGCTGGCGGCGCAGGCTGATGGCCTGGCGCACCCTGTCTTTGATAAAGGCCGCGTCAATCTCCGTCTCGCGGTCTGTCAGCACGCGCAGCATGATTTGGGAATGAGGGTTGTACACCGCCATCCCAACCGGCCGGCCGCGCGCGGCGACCACTGTGACAATGTCACCCGGGCGCACATCCCGCTCAGCGCGGTCAATGTCGCTGGCGAACACCCAGGGGTGCCCCTCCAGCACGCGCCTTTCCTTGGTTGGTTTTAAAAAGACCCGTTTACTCATAAGCTTCTTCTTTCAAATCCATTTGGTTTTTGGGCGGGATGTTGAGCAGGTAGTAGGAAAGAAAACCGGAGATAAGCGCGAAGCCCGCCACCGCGAAAAAGGCCGCGTTTAAGCCTTGGCTGTCAATCAGCACACCCATCAAGACAGGCCCCAGCGTCATGCCAATGCCGTACACCGCCTGGTAAAAACCCATGGCAACCGCGCGCAGCTCTTGTTTGATGTCACGCACGCTCTGGCCAATTAAGACACCAAAGGTCAAGGTGCTGGAGCTGCCGGCTAAAATCTGCAAAACCAGTAGCTGTGTCATGTTTTGCGTCATCGGCACCAGCACGCAGTAAACCGCGCCGGTGACGAAACCTGCGCACACCAGCACACGGGCGCTGAAGCGCGACAGCAGGGTTTTCGTCAGCAGCAGGTTCATCAAAATGGTCGGGATCAGCATCGCGATGTTCAGCCAGCTTAACATCGTATCCTGCGCGCCCAAGCGCTTGGCAATATTGACAGTAAAGCCGTAATACGTATTAAAGGCGACCACCTGGGTTAAGATGCCCACGATGGAGCAGGCAATCAGGTATTTATCCCTGGCGACCAACACAATGTCTTTCATGCGAAGGCCCTGGTGCACATGCCGCGGCTCCTTGAGCGTGATGCTTAAAAAGAAGGCAAGCAGCGCCGCGGCCAGGCTAAAGGTGAAGGCGGATTTGACACCCAGTAAGGGGATGATAAACAGCACCAAAAAGAACCCCACCAGCCTGCCTGACATATTGGCCGCGTTGAGGTGCGAGATGCGCTTTGGCCCCTCATGATGCGGGAAATAGGCACTGTACAGCACCGTGAAGGATACCCAGGACGCGGAGCCAACGCCGGCTAGGCCCCTTGAAATCAAAAAGCCGTAGGGCGAGTACATCAGTAAAAAACCGGCACAGGCCATTGCGGAGAGCAAGCTGCCAAGCACCACAAAGGGCTTTTGCCTTCCTATGCGGTCGGCGATGATGCCAAGCGGGATGCGCAGCAGCATCTGCGTCAATCCATAGGCCCCGGCAACCAAGCCCATGAACAGGGCGTTTGCGCCCATGCGCTGCAGTTCCGGGTTGACATACTGGGTGTAGCTATACTGCGCACACCAAAACAGCGCGGTGACATAAAACAACAACCTGGCTGATTGGCCTGGCTTGACGTTCTGATTCATCTGCCCCCTCCTGTTTATCCTTGCACCATCTTAGCAGAACAGGCGCGATACCTCAACGTTATTTTACCGTGAAAACAGTGTAAATCCAAAGTTTATGCCGGTTTTTACAGAGCTGTGTTTTGATTGACAGCATCCTTTGGCTGTGTTAGTATTTTTATAGTCTTATTGAATAATCAGGAGGGTGATTAACTTGGATACTCAAAAGGAAGCGCTTCGTCTGCACAAGGAATGGGGCGGGAAGATTGAGGTCATCTCCCGCGCGCCGGTCAACAACGCGAAGGACCTGTCCCTGGCCTATACCCCGGGCGTCGCGGCGCCCTGCCTGGCCATCCAGGAGGACTATAACCTGTCCTTTGACTTAACCCGCCGCAACAACCTGGTGCTGGTGGTGACGGATGGCACGGCTGTGCTGGGACTGGGTGACATCGGGCCGGAAGCCGGGATGCCTGTGATGGAGGGCAAGTGCGCGCTGTTTAAGACCTTTGGCGGCGTGGATGCCTTCCCGCTGTGTATCAGAAGCAAGGACGTGGACGAAATCGTCCGCACCATTTACCTGATCTCCGGCTCCTTTGGCGGCATCAACCTGGAGGACATCGCCGCCCCCCGCTGCTTTGAGATTGAAAAGCGCCTTCAGGAGATTTGCGACATCCCAATCTTCCATGACGACCAGCACGGCACCGCGATCGTCGCCGGCGCAGCCGTCGTCAATGCGCTGAAACTGGTTAAAAAGGATATCGGCAACCTGAAAATCGTCATCTCCGGCGCCGGCGCTGCCGGAATCGCCATCGCCAAGCACCTGCTGGCTATGGGCGCGGGACCGGAGATGTACCTGGTCGACCGCAAGGGCATCCTCTATGACGGCCGCGAAGGGCTGGCGGAGGATCAGGCCGCGTTGTGCAAGCGCGTCAACCCCTCCAAAAAGCAGGGCACGCTGGCGGATGCCATGGTGGGCGCGGACATGTTCCTGGGCGTATCCGGCCCCGGCCTTGTAAACGTCGAAATGGTGCGGTCCATGGCCAAGGATGCCATCCTCTTCCCGATGGCCAACCCCGTGCCGGAGATCTACCCGGATGAGGCCAAGGCTGGCGGCGCCCGTGTGGTCGGCACCGGCCGCAGCGACTTCCCCAACCAAATCAACAATGTGCTGGCCTTCCCTGGCATTTTCCGCGGCGCCCTGGATGTGCGCGCTTCAAAAATCAACGAGCAGATGAACCTGGCGGCCAGCTACGCCATCGCAAGCTTGGTGTCGGATGAGCAATTAAACGAGGACTTCATCATCCCCGAGGCATTTGACCCACGCGTAGGGGAAACTGTTGCTAAAGCAGTCGCCCAGGCTGCCCGGGACACCGGGGTCGCCAGGAAATAAACCAATACCAAACCATGCATGAAAGAGAGGTGCCTTTCCGCCCTCTCTTTTGTGCAATTCCAATGTAAGCGATCAATTTTTTGCCTTGGAATCCGCTTGTTTTTGTGATATAATCCAGTTGTCAGTTAAACAGCAGGCTTGTGTGATGATACTGTTTACTGAATGAACTGCGAGTGATGGATTGACCCCTATGATGGGTTTTTGCCATCCAGGGTAAGCGAAAGCCCAAATCCCTTGTGACACCAATGGTTTTGAGTACAGCATCCAGACGGACTTGTAACTGTGACGCATATTGACCACAGTTTTTTTTATAGGAAGAGATGCCTTACCGTCTTTCTCCTATTTTATGCAAATCCGTTGATGTGTCAGGTGGTACACCCCACAACCTGCATTCCTTCACTTTTGCCAGCCTTTGTGCTATCATTTGACTTGCACATTACTTGTTTCCAGGAGGGCTTGATGAATTCTTTCTACCGGTCAACCGGGAAGCGGATCATAGACTTCATCCTATCAGGAGTAGGCACCCTTGTGCTTGCTCCCTTTATGCTGCTCATTGCCCTTCTCATCAAGCTGGAAAGCAAGGGACCGGTGCTCTTCCGCCAGAAGCGGGTGGGCCTTCACAAGAAGACCTTCTCCATCATGAAGTTCCGCACCATGCGCACCGACACCCCCAAGGACACCCCCACCCACATGCTGCAGAACCCGGACCAGTACATTACCAAGGTGGGCCGCTTCCTGCGCAAAACCAGCCTGGACGAGCTGCCCCAGATTCTAAATATCCTCAAAGGCGAAATGGCTGTCATCGGCCCTCGTCCGGCCCTGTGGAACCAGGACGACCTGGTGGCAGAGCGGGACAAATATGGCGCCAATGACGTGCTGCCGGGGCTTACAGGCTGGGCACAAATCAATGGCCGAGATGAACTGGAAATCCCCGTCAAAGCGCAGCTGGACGGGGAATATGTTGAAAAGATGAGCTTCCTGTTTGACCTCAAATGCTTCTTTGGTACCGTCACTTCCGTTGCGCTACACAAAGGAGTTGTTGAAGGTGATAGGTCAAATAAGGCATCGGAGGACAACCAAACATGAGAATCCTGGTTGTTTCTCAGTATTTTCATCCTGAGAATTTCAGGATTAATGACATTTGTTCTGAGTTAGTTAGAAGAGGCCACTGCGTTACAGTATTGACAGGAATACCTAACTATCCTAAGGGAGCATTCTATCCGGGATATAGTTGGAGCAAGGGGAGGCACGAGAGCTGGCAAGGAGTTAGTATTGTAAGACTTCCTATAATTGCCCGGGGGAAACATAGAATTACTTTAGCTTTGAACTATATCTCATTCGTTATATCAAGCTATTTTTGGCAGCTTTTTACAAAGGAATGGTCTGCCCCCAGTCTTTGTACCAACCAGTGAGTTAGTAAAGACCGTTTCCTGGCACCCGCATTCCTTCATAGGCTTGGCCACATCGTAACACAGGATGCCGAGGCGCTCAAGGGCGCGCGCAGCGCGTTCATGGTGA
>JAAYFC010000006.1 GCA_012728435.1 Clostridiales bacterium
GCGTTAGGTGTTTGTACTTCTTCTCGTTCTTGTGCATTGTCTGAGCTCCTTTTCTTCTCAGACTAAACTCCACCAGCAATTTCGTCTCCTACTAACTTCCACCGCAACGTCCACTGTGGAAGTTACTCTGTGAATTTACTATAAGAACTTTTGTTCTGTTTTTGATGCCCAAAGCCTTGTAAACGCGCAAGCGGTTATGATAAACTAAGCTTGCGGCGCAAGGCGCTTCATTACGATAAAGCAGGTACAAAACAGGTTGAAAAACGGATTGAAGGTAGGGGTTGTTTCACTGGGCTGTGTGAAAAACCGCGTGGATACGGAAGAAATGCTGTCCTTTTTACAAAAGGACGGCTTTGTATTCACGGCCAATCCGGAGCAGGCCGAAATCCTGGTGGTCAACACCTGTGGCTTTATCAACTCCGCCAAGGAGGAATCCATCGACACCATCCTGGAGATGGCAGAGTATAAAAAAGACGGTGTCTGCCAGGTCCTTTGCGTCACCGGCTGCCTGTCACAACGCTATGCAAACGAACTGGCGGAGCAGATCCCGGAGATTGACGTGATGATTGGCGTTTCGCAATACCCGCAGCTGGCCAGCCTGATTAACAGGGCGCTGGCAGGAAAAAGAACCAGCGACGTGAGCCGCGGGCCGGACTTCACCGGCTGCGGACGCGTGTTGACCACACCGCCTTATACAGCCTATGTGCGCATCAGCGAAGGCTGTGACAGCCGCTGCACCTACTGCACCATCCCCCTAATCCGCGGGCCTTACCGCTCCCGCCCCATGCAGGACATCTTGGAGGAGATGCGCACCTTGGCGGAACAGGGCGCGAAGGAACAGATTCTTATCGCGCAGGACACCTCCCGATACGGGATTGACCTAAAAGACGCCTCCCTTGCAAGTTTGCTGGATGAAGCGGCAAAAATCCCCGGTATCACCTGGCTGCGTGTCCTGTACTGCTACCCGGATGAGACCAATAAGGCCTTGATTGACGCGATGGAAAAGAACCCCAAGTTCTGCCGCTATCTGGATTTGCCGCTGCAGCATGCCTCCCCCCGCATCTTAAAAGCCATGAACCGGCGCGGGGACATCCAGCAGATTGAAGGCCTTCTGTCTGATGCCCGCGCACGCGGCTTTGCACTGCGCACCACGATGATTGTGGACTTCCCGGGCGAGACGGAGGAGGATTATTCGCAACTGATGGACTTCTGCGCGCGGGTGCGCTTTGACCGCCTTGGCGCCTTCACCTTTTCACCGGAGGAGGACACACCAGCCTTCAACATGAAGGACCAGGTGCCCGAGGACATCAAGCAGCAGCGCCTGGACGCCCTGATGCGCATGCAGCAGGAGATCAGCTACCAGCACAACCAGCAGCGGATTGGCACGATAGTGACGGTGCTGGTCACTGATGTTGATGGGTCCACCGCCATCGCGCGTTCCGCCTTCGAGGCGCCGGACAGCGACGGCAGCATCTTGATTACAAACAGCGCGCAGCTTATAGAAGGGCAGTTTGTGACGGTGGAAATCACCGACGCCACCGCCTATGACCTGACAGCGCGCCTGATTAAAAAGGAGGGCGTCAATGAACCTGCCCAATAAGCTCACCATCCTGCGCATCTTCATGATCCCGCTTTGTGTCCTGTTTGTCGCACTGGGGTGGTATGTTGTCGCTGGCATTGTGTTCATCATCGCCAGCGTCACAGACTTTTTGGATGGCTATATCGCACGCAAGCAAAACATCGTCACCAACTTTGGCAAGTTCGCCGACCCTGTGGCCGACAAAATCCTGGCTTTGGTGATGATGGTTGCATTAATCCCCACGCTGCACTACCCCTGGTGGGCCGTGTGCATTGTCGCCGCGCGTGAGTTGGCGGTGGATGGCCTGCGCCTGGTGGCGGTGGAGCAGGGCATCGTCATCCCGGCAGGCAAGCTGGGCAAGGTGAAGACAAACTTCCAGTTCTTCAGCGTCATCAGCGCCTTGTTCCTGCTCCCCTACTGGGCCACACTTACCCTGTGCATCCTGATGAGCCTGCTGACCATCGCCTCTGGCGCCCAATATTTCATCGCTTCCAAAAAGCTGTTCAGCTTTTAGAAAGCGCAGTCATAACCAAGGTATTTATTTGCAATAAAGAGAGGGAAACACATGTCAACAAAAGAGAAGAAATCCGCAGCCATCAGCAACGAGAAGACCCAGGCACTAGACCGCGCCCTGGCCGCGCTGGACAAGCAGTTTGGCCGCGGTACCGTGATGAAACTGGGCGAGCAGTCCAAAATGCAGGTGGATGTCATCCCAACCGGCTGCATTGAGCTGGATTTGGCGCTGGGCGTAGGCGGTATCCCGCGCGGCAGAATCATCGAGGTCTTCGGGCCGGAATCCTCCGGCAAAACCACTGTCGCGCTGCATTTGATTGCCGAGGCGCAGAAGCTGGGCGGCCTGGCAGCCTTCATCGACGCGGAGCACGCGCTGGATCCTTCCTATGCACAGAGGCTGGGCGTGAACATCGATGAGCTCTACGTCTCCCAGCCAAGCACGGGTGAGGATGCGCTGGAAATAGCGGAAGCCTTGATACGTTCGGGCGCGATTGACATCGTGGTCATTGACTCTGTCGCGGCCCTGGTGCCGCGCGCCGAAATCGATGGCGAGATGGGTGACACCTTTGTGGGCCTGCAAGCCCGGATGATGAGCCAGGCCATGCGCAAGCTGGCCGGTGTGGTCAGCAAGACCTCTGCCATCGCCGTCTTTATCAACCAATTGCGCGAGAAGGTGGGCGTCATGTATGGCAGCCCGGAAACAACCCCCGGCGGCCGCGCGCTGAAGTTCTATTCCTCTGTACGCTTGGATGTGCGCCGGGCGGAGCAGCTTAAAAATGGCACCGAGGTGGTGGGCAACCGCACCAAGATCAAGGTGGTTAAAAATAAGGTGGCACCGCCCTTTAGGGTGGCGGAGTTTGACCTGCTTTATGGCTTCGGCATCAGCCGCGAGTCCTCTATCCTGGACATGGCGGTGGAGCACGACATCGTGCAGAAATCCGGCGCCTGGTTCTCCTACAAGGATCTGCGCATCGCTCAGGGCCGCGACAACGCGCGCCGCTATCTGGTGGAAAACCCCGAGGTCACCAAGGAGATTGAGGCCGCCGTGCGCGCCATCCTGCAGCCAACAGAATCCAAGAGCGAAGGTGAGGACGAAAACACACCGGAAACCGAGGAATAAACAACACGCCCAGATACCAGGGAGCCCGGGATGGGCTCCCCTCTTTTTATGTCTGTGCAGCAAAAAGCCCCGTTACCGGGGGCTGTTGATGATTAATTACTTGATTGTGCGAATCTTGTTTAACGGCAGGATAACCAGTTTGGCTTTGCCCACAATCATGTCCCTGGAAATGGGGCCAACCCCCTGTGAGCGGCTGTCGTTACTGACAGCGCGGTTGTCGCCCATCACCATGTACTGGTCCTCGCCCAGCACGATGCGCTGGAAGTCCGTGCGCGCGGGATAATCGATATAATCCTCCGTAACAGGGGCATCATTGATGTACAGCGTACCATTTAGCACCGCGACGCTGTCACCCGGCAGCGCAACCAGGCGCTTCACAAACAGCTCATGATGCACAAAGTTTAAATCCAGGGGCGCTCCCAGGCGCAAGGTTGCCGTCTTATGGCGTGTGGGAAAGCGCACGATGACCACATCCCCGCGCTTCAAATTGTTCATGAGCACCGCTGGCTTTGTCACCAGCACGACTTCGCCGTCTTGCAAAGTCTCCAGCATGCTGCGGCCGTCCACGCGGATGGGCTCCATTAATAAGGCGCGGAATGTCATGGCGATGACAACCGCCAAGAGCAGTGTGCCAACCCAACTGAGAATTTCCTGTCCCACTGTTTTTTTCTTCTTTTCTTTTTTCTTTTTGCCCTTTTTTACTTCTTCCTCAGCAGGGATACTATCAGCGGATGCCGCAACTTCTTCAGCCTCAGGGGCCGTTTTATGCTCATTCAACTCGTGGTTTAGGGTTTCCTTGTCCTCTTTGTAATGCGTGCCTTGGTCGGTCATGCTGCGCTCCTTTTATTCAACGTTTTGATTAATCTCTGCTTGTGCGGCTTCCTTGTCCCGTGAAACCAGCCCCAGGGTGACCTCCGGCGCGTCTGGCCCCGGCGTAATCACGCGTTTGCGCCTGCGCAAAAACTCCACCCGATCCAGCATCACAACGCGGCCACAGCCCTCGCAGCGCATCTTGATGTCCGCGCCGATGCGGGTCACCTTCCAGTTTGCGGAGCCGCAGGGATGCTTCTTGCGCATTTCAACCAAGTCGTTCAGTCTGATTTCATCAGGCAAATCGCTCACCTCACTGTGACAGTATACGGCAAGGACGGGATTTTCGCAAGGAAACAAAGGGTGAACAAGCATCAAGAAGGGGCAGCCCCTCGGCTGCCCCAAAAATGATTCGTCTAACAGTTACTCGTTGTATGCCCTTTTTCTTTTGACGACAAATGCCGCGCCCATCAGCAGCAGGGCCAGGCCCAGGAGCATGCCCATGGTACGCAAAATGGGGTCGCCGGTAGCGGGGGCGGGCAACACGTTGGTAAACACCATTTCCCCGGCGTAAGGCACGCCGTCCTTCTCCAGGTTGACGGTGGCTTCCAGTTGGCCGGACCCCGGCTTGGTGGTGATCTTCACGGTGTACACCGTGGTGTCATACACCACTTTCTTGTCATCCCCCTTGACTTCCTGGATGGTGAAGATAAAGTTGCTGCCCGCCTTGGTAAAGGTACGATCCGGGAAGTGGACGCTGCCATCGGCTGCGTTTTTCACCTCTGACAGCACCGTGCCCGCCTTGTCCTTCAGCAGGAAGGTGAAGGTGTCCGCCTTGAGGCTGCCGTTCTTGAGCACCTTCTTCACACTCAGCGGCACATTGATGACGGGATAGGTTGGGGTGGGGGGATCCACAGGCTTTTCCGGGGCTTTGTATTCGTTTTGGAACAACAGTTCAGCCCCCAGATCCAGTGCGGTGCCGTCCTTTTTCAGCTCTGTTAGCTTGACCTGCAAGGCATTGGCAGGATCTGGCTCCACCTTATAACTTAAGGTGTATATGCTGCCGTCATATGTAACGCCGTCAGCGCTGCCCTTGATTTCTTTCACCCGGTACTGATAATCGCCCGCTGCTTCGATGGCGATGGGATCAAAGGCGATTTTGCCGTCTGCTGCGTTCTTCTTGGTACCCAGCAGCTTGGATGCAGTCAGGTCGTACAGCTCAAAGGTGAACGCATCAGCAACCAGATCCGCGCCCTTGTAGTCCTTCATGGCATTAATATGAATCGTAGTGGCTTTGGGGATGGTGTAAGCATTGGTAACGGTCAAACCGCTTTCCGTCTTTGCGTAGTCCTTCGGGGTGAAATCTGCCCCTGCGGCATCAACTTCCTTCACGGTGAAGGTGTAGGGCTTGCCGTCCTTGTCGGTCTCTTCCAGATCCGTCCAGGTGACCGAGGTGGTGCCATCAGCCAGCTCCTTGATTTCAGCGTCAGGCACCGGGGCTGCTGTGCCGCCTTCGATTGCCCGCTGCAGCTGGAACCACACCGTGGGTTTTGGGCTTGGCCCACCTGACCACACCTTGGTGGCGGTGGCTTCAACCAGATTCACGTTGGTGAACGCGAAATGAACCTTCTCCTTATTAGCAGGATCCACGGTTTTCACCGGATCGCCCAGGGGGATATAGGTGCTGCCCTCAGGCAGGGTTTCCTCCACGGAGTATTCCACGGGCTTGCCGTTGTGGTCCGTGAAGGCCAGGCGGTTCCAGCCGACGCCGTTTTTGTTGGTGCCATCGCCGGGATCCTCGATGTCCATGGTGTAGCGGGCTTGGGCCTTTTCGGCCAGCTCAGCTACCAGGGTATCTGCCAGCGCTTCCTCATACAGGAAGGGGTCCGTGCCTGCAGCGTCCGCTGCCAGGGTCAGGTGGCCGATGATCAGGCGGCCTTCCTCGGGGAAGCTGCCCAGGATCTCCAGCAGGGTTGGGCTATACAGGTAGGGATCGGCGTCCGGGTCATAGCCGGGGTTTCCGGGGATGGAAATCGGGTTCTTTTTATACCAGATTTGCTGGCCTGCCCGGTCGTTCAGGAAGGCCTCGACAGCATCAGCCATGGGCTGGGGCGTGCTGTCCTCCTCGCCCTGGCGCATCAGCTGCACCTGCACGGTAGGATAGGGCGATTCGCCGCCCAGCCAGGTCTTGCTGGCGGACACGCAGCTGTAATCCCCGGTGACGTCCAGGCCCAGGTAGTAGGCCTCCGGGCTGCCATCCTTGTGGAAGCCGCTGAAGTTGAGGGTGAAGGCGGTCATGGCCGGGACATCTTTGACATGAACCTCGATGTTTCCGTCTTCAAATGCAACCAATTCAACAGTGGCCCGGTCAATGGTGGTATACAACTCCGGCACGGCACCAGTATGGCGGTAAAGGGCGCTGGCGCCGGTGATTTCGTAGCTGGCCGGGTTTAAGGTCCAGCCTTCCTGCAGGGTCATCTTGATAACCAGGTTTTTCACCGGGATGGAGAAGGCAAAGGGGATGCGCCAGGCAACCGCGCTGGTGATGGGAGTCCATCTCCAGTGCTGAATCTGGCCCAGACCCTCGCCCTCGGCGTGGACGGAATACAGGAAGTTGTGGTTGGAATCCACATAGATTTCCCGGGTTTTGTCCGTCAGGGATTCCAGGTACCAGTGCAGGTGGCAGGGGGTGGACTGGTTGCCGTCCAGGCTGGGGTTGAAGATGTTGACAATCTGATCGCCAGCCTTCTGCCAGGTGATGTAGTTGTGGATGTCGGCCCAGCCAAAGGTGCCGGCGCTGTCCTTGGTGTATTCACGGGCAGAGTATTCCAGCTCATCCCCTGCCGCATTGGTGGCGGGCAGGTCGCTCCAGGTATGGGTGATGAGGTCATTGGTCTTGGGCAACAGCACGGGGCTGCCCACCGGAGTGGGGCTAGCACCGCTGCCCTTCACCTTGACCATCAGCTGGAAGTAGATGTCCACCCGCTCATCCGGGGCTGGCACCGGGGGAATTTCCGCCGGGGGATCCAGCAAGGTTTTGGGGGTGTAGGGGCTGTTATCCCAGGTTTTGGTGGCAGTGAAGCTGGTGGGGACGGTAAGGATGAAGCGGGCATAGGGCTTCTCGAGTTCACCCTGGTTGTACTGGTCCATCGCCTTGACGTAGATAAAAGCCTGGCCGGGGGCCACGGCAGTGACCTTGCCGTCTGCATCTACAGTAGCCACAGCAGTGTCGGATGAGAGGTAATACAGACGCTTATCCTCAGCGCCACTTTCACTTGCGATGCGAGCACCATCTAAGGCAGGATTGCTGGTATATCCGCCCCCCGCGGTGACACCTAAGTCCAATGGAGGGCTGCCTACTGCCAGTGTGCCCGGGTCGATGTCTTGAAGGGTGTTGATGCTGCCGCCGTTCCGCTGCAAATCGTTGACCAGTTGGGTGAAGACGCAGTTCTGAAAGGTGTTATACTCGGAGCCTTGCAAAGCACCGGTCACCTTAGCAGCCTGAGTGCTGGCATAGCCTTCACCTGCCGTCAAATCCAGGCGGGGGTCAAGGCCGATGTCGTAGCTGTCGTTATAGGTGTCTTTCGGCACCACAGCACCATCTTCCCCGGTGGCCTTGGTGCCATAAACGGCCTCCTGGAGGGTGTAGCGGGCAAGCTTGTCAAAATCGAAGTTGTAGATCTCAACTTTTGCATTTCCCAGTGAGAATTTCGCAGCAGCAGTAACAGGGACTATTGAACCATCAGCTGTTTGCTTTTTATTCCAATTGTCCACAGCTACGATACTTACCCGTGTATTGCTGCCAAAATCCGGCACATTGAACGAATCAATGCCGTCACTACCAGCATCAGTTTTTGCAACATATTTAATTGTCAAAGGCGGCAGTTCGGTGCCTTTTGCTGCTGCTGAAATATGCAAGGTTTGCAAGGTGAGTAGTTGGCTGTCTACAGACATCCCACTGATAGCCACCATATTCTCATCAATAATCCAAGCTTTGTCCCGGCGGTCAAACACGGCATAATCTACGAGTCCAAGTGAGTTAAAAGCAGCAAGGGCATCATTCGGAGGTGTAGAGCCTCCATCGTACAGACTTCCTGTGTAGTTGTTTGCAGCCATTAAACCCGGGCGGTTTTGGTCTGCCCCCAGTCTTTGTACCAACCAGTGAGTTAGTAAAGACCGTTTCCTGGCACCCGCATTCCTTCATAGGCTTGGCCACATCGTAACACAGGATGCCGAGGCGCTCAAGGGCGCGCGCAGCGCGTTCATGGTGA
>JAAYFC010000054.1 GCA_012728435.1 Clostridiales bacterium
ATCCGTTGACGCACATGTGCGTCCTGTGATAATTTGTCCATGCAGAGAGCTCCTTTGGCAGTTTTTGTTGGCAAAACTATTCTACCAAAGTCTCTCTGCTTTTTGATCCCTAAGTGTTACCTATGTATCGTACCTCAACAGGGGCGGGCTTTGCTATGTGGATGAGCGGGTAAAAAAGAATTTAGCATTTAATATATTCGTAACAACTCTCTACACGACCTCATCCTTCAAATCCCCGCGCACCATCAGCTCCTTGATGATCTGCGTGTGCAATGCTTCGTCCAGTTTGTAATAACGGCGGTAAACCAAGTAGCCCGAGAGGATAAACACCAGGGGCAGCACAAGCATGGCGCCCTTCATCATCAGGATTCCCTCCGCGCTTACATCTTGCGGGGTGAGCGCGCGGTTGATGCCCGAGAGGATCAGTGTCACTGCGATGATGCCGCTGGACACCGCGCCGCCAATTTTGTTGATGAGCGGCTGGAAGGAGAAGGTCAGGCTCTCCTGGCGCTTGCGCAGTTTCCACTGGCCGTACTCCACACAGTCCGCCAGGAACATCAGCATCAGCAGCTGGATAAAGCCCTGGCCGGTGAACAGGAGGAAGCCTGCAATGCCAAGCGGGATCATGTTCATGGGGGACAGGAAAAACACCAGATATCCCAGCACAACCAAGCCCATGGACAAGGTGTAAAATGACTTTCTGTCAAGGCGCTTGCTGATGAGGGGGAACACAACCAGCGCCAGCAGCTGCGCGATGCCCAACACGCCGGCAAACACCGGATACATGCCCTCGTTTTTAAAGGCATATTTAAAGAAATGAACACCAAAGCCGGTCGTGGTGACATAGCCAATCATAAACAGGCCCATGGAGATGATGGTATAGCGCAGCTGGTCATTGGCTTTGATCAGCGTGATGAGCTCCGACCATTTGGTGGGTTCCTCTTTTTTAAAAGCCTCCCGCTGCTCCTTTACGCCAAAGACAGTGAATAATTGAAAGAGAATCATAAGCGTTGCCGTCCCCAGGGCAAACACAAACCAGGCTTGCTTCGCACTGCCCAGCTTTTGTGTTAACAGGCCGGTGACAGGTAATATGCCCACCACCACGGCGTACATGCCGATATTGGCGCAGATGCGGGCAAATGCGCCGATTTTTTCCCGCTCCCGCGGATGGACGGACAGGGCAGGCAGCATGGACCAGTAGGCGATGTCGTTTGCGCCATAGAATATATCCCAGCCCAAATACAGCACCGCAAACAGCATCAGATACGCGGTCTGTCCCAAACCAAAATCAACAAACATCATCACCATAAAGCCCGCGCCGACCACTGCGCCCAACATCATCGTGGGTTTGAACTTGCCAAAGCGCGAGCTGCTGTTGTCCACCACCATGCCCATGATGGGGTCATTCAGTGCGTCAAACACGCGCAGCACGGTTAAGATGATGGTCATCCACCACATGGTCTGGTCGTTCAAATCCAGGATATCCGTCAAATAATAAAGCAAATAGGTGGCGACTGTTGTGTAAAACATATCCCGCCCGATGGTGCCAAGGCCGAAGAAAATCTGATTACGCTTGCTTTGCTTCATGCTATGCCCTCCTGCTGCCTTCCTTTGAATTTTACCACAAACCCCGCAAACAATGGTATACTATTCGCAACATCATCCTGGAGGTTTTGGACATGCAACCTGATATCGTCCTACAGAACAACCCCGCGTTTTCGGGGATGGCAACCATGCGGGGGGATCTTGCATTCACCTGTGAAGGGCACACGCACAGAATTCTTTTCATCACCCCCGGCCTGGAAGCAAAGGAGGGAGCCACAGCGCGGTATCCTTTGATTGTCTTTTTGCAAGGGAGCGGGTGGACCTCCCCCTCCCAGTATTACCAACTTCCCCAGTTATGTTCTTACGCGCAGCAGGGCTTTGCTGTCGCTTCCATCAGCCACCGTAACTCCCAGGAAGGGCATCCCTTCCCTGCCTATTTAAAGGACGCCAAGGCCGCCATCCGGTTCTTGCGCAGCCAGGCGGATGATTTGCGGATTGACCCGGACAATCTTGCCTTTTGGGGCACCTCCTCCGGCGGCAATACCGCCCTGCTGATCGGTTTAACCGGGGATGATCCGCGCTACCAGACTGCGGATTATGAAGGGTTCTCTGACGCGGTGAGCGCGGTGGTGGATTGCTTTGGCCCTACGGACCTTCTAAACTATGAAGGCGCGGAGATTCCAGAAATAATCCGTTCCAACATCCCCTTGGACTATGAAAAAATGGTGTCGCCCGCCATGCTGGAAAGCAACGCGTTCCTGGCCGCCATCCTGGCCTTGCTGGGGAAACAAAAGCCCATTGACGTGCTGCGTGGGATGAGCCCCCTGTATGAGGTCCAGGATCAAAAGGCCTATCCCCCCTTCTTGATTGCGCAAGGTGATATGGATACGGTGGTGCCCTTTAGCCAGTCCGAACGAATCCACAAGCGCCTTCTGGAAGCGGGCGCCAACAGCACCCTTGTAAAAGTCACAGGTGCAGAGCATGAGGGCAGCTTTTGGAGTGAGGAGATGCACGCCCTGATTTTGCGCTTTATAAAGGAGCATCTTGCGGGCTGAGCCGAACTTCTTTTGACGCAAAAAGACACCTGTGCTATTGTGTGATGCGCGCTGGGCGCACTGTGAAGGAGGCCCTATGATCTCGCCAGATACAGTGAAAAAGACGCTGTTGCCCTGGCTTGGATCTGCCTTTTTAAGTGCGCAGGAGGAGCTGTGTATACGCTTGTCCATGGCCCTCTTCTCCTACCAGGCGCAGCGGGATACCCTGACGCATCTTGCGCAGCAGCTGGACAACCTGCTTTTCATGGCAGTGCGCGAAACAACCCAAGGCCGCATGGCGCTGGAAATGGACACAGGACAGCTCATCCGCCTGCGGATGAGCGACTTTGGCATGATGGCGGATGAGCTGCTCTATCTTTTATTTGACACCTTGGAGAAGACATCCTTTCACCTGAGCCTTATCAGGGAATATTCCATGCGCTCCGGCTCCCTATCTGCCCTGCGCGCCCTTTACCTGCTGTATCCGCACCTGCAAACCCAGGAGGAAGTGGACATTTTGCGTCGCGTCATTACCACCAGCCACGAGCCTTGGCGCTTTTCGCACTGGATTGATCAGACGAATTGAGGTAAGAAAGTTTGGGAAAAATCATCGCAATCGCCAACCAAAAAGGCGGTGTTGGGAAGACCACCACCGCTGTCAGCCTGGCTGCCTGCATCGCGGGCGAAGGGAAAAAGACGCTGCTGCTGGATATTGACCCCCAGGGCAACGCCACCAGCGGGCTGGGCATTGCAGCCGGCAAGCACACCATCTATGAGTCGCTGATTAACAGCTGGCCGCTGACAGGCGCCATCCAGCACACCTCGCACGCCAATTTGTCCCTGCTGCCCAGTGACATCCGCTTGGCTGCGGCTGAGGTGGAGCTGGTGGGCATGCAAAAACGGGAATTCCACCTCAGGGGCTTGATGGAATCAATCAAGCCCGAGTATGACTTTATCCTCATCGACTGCCCGCCTTCCTTAAGCCTGCTTACCATCAACGCGCTCACCGCGGCGGACAGCGTGCTGGTGCCCATTCAGTGCGAATACTACGCGCTGGAAGGCGTCACCGCGCTGATGTCCACCATAGGCCGGGTGCAAAAAGCGCTGAATCCCGCGCTTTTCCTGGAGGGCGTGGTCCTCACCATGTTTGACGGGCGCACCAATTTGTCCCTGCAGGTGGCGGATGAGGTCAAAAAGCATTTTAAGAGCAAGGTGTTCATGTCCATTATTCCGCGCAGCGTGCGCCTGGGTGAGGCGCCCAGCCACGGGCAGCCCATCATCACCTACGATCCCAAAAGCGCAGGCGCTGTGGCCTACAGCAAGCTTGCCCAGGAAATCATCCGCAATAACCCAATGTAAGGAGCCCCCCTCATGAAGAAATCCGCCCTCGGCCGCGGGCTTGACGCCCTCTTCCCCCAGGCAAGTCAGGAAGGGGAGGTGCTGCAGGTCTCCCTGAACCTGCTGGACCCCAACCCCAACCAGCCCCGGAAGGACTTTGATGAGGACGCGCTGAATGAATTGGCCGCGTCCATCAAGCAGATCGGGCTGCTGCAGCCCATCCTTGTCACGCCTGAAAATGGCCGCTACCGTATCATCGCGGGCGAGCGCCGCTTCCGCGCGGCACTAAAAGCGCGCCTCGGCCAGGTGCCTGTCCTTATCCGCAGCCTGCCCGAGCAGGAGCGGGTGCTGGCTGCCTTGATTGAGAACCTGCAGCGGGAGGATTTAAACGCCATGGAGGCCGCGCTGGCCGTCCGTCAGCTGATGGAGGAAGGCAGCCTGACCCAGGAAGAAGCCGCGCAGCAGCTGGGCAAATCGCGCCCAGCGGTTGCCAATCTATTGCGTTTGCTGCAGCTGGACAAACATGTGCAGCAGATGGTGCGCGAAGGCCTGCTGTCAGAAGGCCATGCCCGTGTGCTGGCTGGCGTCAAGCAGTCTGGCCGTCAGGTGGCGCTGGCCAATTTGACGGTAGCAAAGGGGCTGAGCGTGCGCGCGCTGGAAGCCCTGGCCAAGGAAAAAACAAATACAGCAAAACCGAAGGCCCCGCCATTGGCCCTTGAATTAGCTGAGTTTCAGGACAGGCTGCAGGAGGCCGTGGGCGTGCGCGCCCAGATTACCGGAAACCTGCAAAAAGGGCGCATCGTCCTGCGATACGCCAGCTTTGAGGAGTTGGAAGGCATCTACGAGGCCATTGAGCGCCTCTTGCCCTAACAAATTGAAGATGAGCGAGGAAGGCTACTGGCCTTCCTTTTCTTTATGATGCGGTGTCTGGCCTTACATCGAAGTTGAGCAGCCACTCCGGCTTCTTGTTCATAATCAAAAGGCCAACAAGGCTCATCACGCCCGCGCCGGCCATATCCACAATCAAATCCTTCATCGTGTCCGCCAACGCCGCGCGGCCCACCAGCTGCGTTTTGTCCGCCAGCATGAACTTTTGCATATTAAGGCCCAGGACAGCATCGAAGGTAAACTCGTACACCTCCCACACGACACCCAGGGTGACCGCAAAGCAAAAGGAGAACAGCGCAATAAAAGCGGGGCTTAAATGCACGCTTTTTGAGCGGTAATCATGAAACAGCAGCACCACGCTAAAGCCCAGTGTCCCCAGCATCACGCCGGAAAATCCATGCAGGATGGTGTCCCAATGCGGCACGGTGTAGTAATAATTGCGCACCTCGCCCAGGTAGATGGCGCAGTACAAAAACACAAAGTACAAAATCAAAAACAGGTTGGGCAAGCGCACAGAGAAGCGCTTTTTGAGCATGCTGGGCAGCGCCCAGACCACCAGGCCCAGCACGCATTGGATGAGCATGAGCAGGTAATCGCTTTTGACCTTGACACCTTCTGATGTGGTTTCTGCCGGCGCGTTTGCCAGGCGGATGACACAATACACCACAGAAAACAAGAGGGACAGAAACAAAAACAGGGAGATGATGCGGGTTGCGCGCGGGAAGCGCTGGTCTTTTTGCATGAATGGCACTCCTTTTTATAAAAAGTCATGTCAGCCGTTGAAAATTATGAAAACAATACCATAAGACGCCGATGCATATCAAGTTGTCTGCAGGCGTCCTTCCCCGTCACAGGGGAGAAGGCGCTGTTGCGGTTTGACCTTAGAATGCCTCCTGCGCCATATCGATCAGCTTCTTAAGCGTGTTTTGGTTGCGGAAGGTAAGGTCTATGCCCAGCTTGCGCTGTAAGAAGGCATTGTTTAACTTGGTGCGCGCGGCGCTGCCGGGGATATAGGTGTAGACGGCCTGGTCGGTGATGTGCAGCAGATCCTCCCCAAAGTCCACAGCCTCAAGCGGCGAAACCTTGGATTTGTCCAGTGCTGTGTTAAACAAACCATAAAACACGCGGGCGGCATCCAGGTTTACAAAAGGGTTGCCGCCTATGACTGCCCTGATCTCCTCCGCTGTTTTGACGATGACGACCAGGTCTGCGCCCAGATCCTCCCGCAATACGTGCTCTGTCCTTTCCCGGGTTTCCTCCCTGGACAGCTCGGTATGAACCAGCGCGTTGCCGGACTGAATCCAGGTGCGCACCCTAAAGAAGCCTGCCTGTGCAAGCGCTTCCCGCAGGGCTGCCATTGGTACCTTGTTTTTCCCTGTCGGGGTGACGCCCCGCAGCAGAAGAATCCATGTGTTCATCGCTTTCCTCCTTTCACTGGCTGTGTTCTGCTAGCCAGGCCGTGATATCATTCAGCACAGCTTTTGCAACCGGTTTGCGCTGGCTGTACTCATCCATCAGCTGAAAAGGCGGCGGTTCCTCCCGGATGCCCTCGGGCATATTCTGCTATGGCTTGCCAGCCTCTTCCTTTTCCTGAACCTCGATTGGAATCACAAACAGGTTCGCCACCTTCTTCTCCATGTTAAAGACGGTGCTTAAAATAAAGCGTGCCTTTTCAAAGACAAGTGTCATCTCATACGCTGCTCCCCCAATTTATTTCTGCTTTTATTATACCATGACCCCTTGTTCCTGCGCCTGCGGATACCGCTGTATTTTGACGCAGTCCCCTGTTTGCTGTATAATTTTACCTTGATATGAGGAGGACATGCGCATGACAAAGATACGGGTCCTGGTGGTCGCGGATGAAGAAAGCAAGTTCATCTGGGACTATTTTGACCGGTCTGTCTTCAAGGGGATTGATCTGATCCTCTCCTGCGGGGATCTCAAGCCCTCCTACCTCTCCTTTCTGACCACCATGGTGGCAGCGCCCCTTTTTTATGTGCACGGCAACCACGACGGGCGGATGATCCTTCACCCGCCGGAGGGTTGTGACAACCTGGAGCAGAAGATGCAGGTGTTCAAGGGCATCCGCATCATCGGCTTTGGCGGCGCGAACTCCAGAAGCCCCAAGCCCTTCCACTACACCGAGCGGGATGCCGCGCGGCAAATCACAAAGCGCATGCAGGAAATCAGCTACCATGGCGGCTTTGACATCCTGGTCACCCACGCGCCAGCCCTGGGCCTGGGTGATGGGGAGGACATCTTCCACAAAGGCTTCCGCGCCTACCGCACCATGCTTGACCTGTATCAGCCCAGTTATCACTTCCATGGCCATCAGCATTTAAACTATGGCGGCGGCAATAAACGCCTCATCACCCATGGACCTACACAGATCTACAACGCCTACGGCTACAGCATCCTGGAACTTGAGTTTCCGCTTGCGCAAAAGCACAAGCGCATCAGCTACATCAAAGCACGATATGATTGGAGCAGAGCGTATGGACGGCAAGTATAATCTGGAGGCACGCAACGAGTACGCGCGGGCGCTTAAAGCCGGACAGCGGGAGTATAGCGCGCATACCGCAAGAAGCGAGCGCGGCATTTTGCCCTCACTGGATGAGCTGACCAACCAGTCGCGCATCGTTGCCTACATGAAGCAGCCGCAGCGGGAGATCTCCCTCTCACGCGTCGTGGGCACCTATACCTCCGCGCGGGCAAACTCCTTCGCGCCCAACTACATGCCCCTGCATCAGGAGAGCAGCGAGTTTGCGGCCAAGTGGATCAACCTGTGCGCCATCCACATGGAGGAAGGCCTACGGGACGCGGTGCAGGTATATGAATACCTGTGGAATTATTATGTCATCGAGGGGAACAAGCGCGTCTCCATCCTGAAGCACTTTGAGTCACCTGCCATTCGGGCTGACATCACCCGCGTTGTTCCGCAGCTGGATGACAGGGATCCGGACACTGCGGTGTACTACGCCTATTTGCACTACGACAAGAAGGGCTTGTTTAAGAACATCCGGCTTTCCAGCCAGGCCAAGTACGAGCAGCTGACAGCCCTGGAGATACGCTTTAACGAAACAATTGAAAACCTCTCCTCGCTAAACTTTAACAGCATGTATCTGCAGTTTGAAGCCGCCTACGCGAAGGTGGATTCCCCGCTGCAGCTGGGCGATGCCTTTTTTGAGTATATGAAGCTCTACGGCCTGCCTGTTGAAGTGACGATGTCTGAAATCATCGAGCAGTTAAACGCAATGCTTCCGCAGTTGATCTTAGCCAGCAAGCCGCCGGCAGAACCCACCCTGGTCCTCACCCCGCAGGAGAAACCGCCGGCGCCAGGCCTGATCACCCGTCTGTTTGGCCAGCGGCGAAACGCCAAGGTTGTCTTTGCCTATCCAGCGGGGCGGACGGAGGACAACTGGATTGGCGCGCATGAGTTGGGCCGCCAGCACATGCAGGAGGAGCTGGGCAAACAGGTGCTGTCCACCTATATAGACGGGCTGTCTGCCCACAATATGTACGAGGAGCTGTCCTCACAGGCAACGGACGCGGATTTGTTGCTGATTACCTCCTCCCAGCTGGCCTTGCCCTCCCTGCGCTTCTCCCTGGAGCACCCGGAGTGCCTGACGCTGATTTATTCAAGGCTCAGGGAGGACTTCCGCCTGTCCACCTACTACGGGCGCTATTATGAAGCCATCTTCCTGTGCGGGATGGCGGCAGGCATGGCCACCAAGGCCATGAAGGTCGCCTACATCACCCCGCAGCTGGATTACAAACGGCATACGGCCGACATCAACGCCTTTGCCCTGGGCGTGAAGGCTGTGCGCGAGGACGCGGAGGTGCTGCTGGTCTGGAAGGATGTGCTGCCCCTGCAGCCCACCACCAGCGTGCATGGCCTGAAGGCTGCAGCACAAGAGGGCGCCGACGTCGCCTACACACCGCGTTACACGGGCCTGAAGGACATCAAGCTGCCAGAGGGCGTCTTCTCCTTCATTGGGCGGATTGACGAAAACGGCAACCCAATTGAGTATTTAGCCGCGCCCCAATGGGACTGGGGACGGTTTTATACCGAGATTGTCAGCAATTTTTTAAACGGTTCGCTGGACATTTTAAGCATCATCGACCGGGGCGACCCAAGCGTGACCGGGCTGTGGTGGGGCTTGGGGGCGGGCGTGCTGCGCTTTTTGGTGTCGGACACCCTGGGGATGAACAACGCCCAGCTGCTGCACTTCATGCGCGCGAGCATCGCCAGGGACAACTTTAACCCCTTCTATGGCCCCATTGTGGACAAGGAAGGCAAGCTGCGTGTGCAGCAGGAAACCAGCCTGCGCCCCTATGAGGTGCTGAATATGGAATGGCTGTGCGATTTTATCCAGGTAATCGGGTAAACACCAACTGGTAACAAACTTGAAAGGATTGACCGAATGACTGAGAAACCAAAAAAGAAGAACCGGTGGTTCATCTGGCTCATCCTCCTGGTGGCCATTGTTGCCCTGGGCGTGAGCGGGCTGTACCGGGTAGGCCAGGGCGAGCAGGCCCTTGTATTAACCTTTGGCGAGGTAACGGACACCAACGGGCCTGGGCTGTACTGGCGCATGCCGGGCGTCCAGACCGTCGTCTCCCGCAGTGTCACCACCATCCACAACAAGGAGTACGGCTACCGTACCTCTGTAGGCGGCACCAGCCGCTCCGCTGCTGAGTACCGGGATGAGAAGGACGAGTCCGTCATGCTCACCAACGACAACTCCATCGTGCAGCTGGAAGCCATCTACCAGTACACCATCAGGGACGTGCGCGAGTACCTCTTTGACGTGGAGGACCCAGAGGGCACCATGCACCTGGCCTTTGAGGCCATTTTGCGAAGGAACATCCAAAACCGCTCACTGGATGACGCGCTGCTGAACAAAGATGCCATTGAGCAGGAGGTTCTGCCGGACTTCCAGGCGCTGATTGACTCCTACGACATGGGCGTGAAGGTGCACAGCGTGCACATCCAAAACATCACCGTCCCCTCGGAGGTCACCGCCTTTTATGAGGACGTGAACAACGCGAAGAACGAGATGACAAGGCGCCTGGACGAGGCGCAGCAGTATGAGTTCCAGGTCTTGCCCATGGCACGCAGCAAGGCGTATGAGCTCACCCAAAAGGCCATTGCCTATGACGCAGAGATAACCGCCCGGGCTGAGGCTGACACCGCCGTGTTCAAGGCGGTGCTTCAGGAATACAAGGCCGAGCAGGAATCCGCCAGAAGCCGTATGCTCATTGAGACCATGGAAGAGATTTTGGGCGGCGCCGGGCGCATCGTCGTGGTGGATCAAAACAACGACGTGCTGCAGCATCTGGACATCGGCGGGGACAAAACCCCTGCGCAACAGGGCGGGGAGGATTGACATGAGCCAGTTTTATCATCAACAAAATATGCAACCCAACCCACAGTTTGACAAGGTGAGGAGAGCGCTTCAGGATTTCGCAAAGAAAAACACCAAGCTGCTGGTCATCCTGCTGGTCATCCTCATCGCGGGGCTGGTCCTGCTCAATGAGTCCTTCTTCATCGTGGGCGAGGCCGAGCAGGCCGTGGTCAGCCGCTTTGGCGTGATTAAGTCCATCATCTTGGACGAGCGCAACACCTTTCACCAGCGCTTTGAAGAGTCCTTAATAAACGAGATGACCGCCTCGGGCGATGTGAGCATCAGAAAGGGCAGCGGCCTGCACCTGAAGGTGCCTTTCGTGGACAAGGTGGACAAGTTCCCCTCCTTGCTGTTCAACTACACCAGCAACTCCGAAACCGTGAACACCTCGGAGAAAAAGCAGTACAACATCACCACCTATGCCCAGTGGCGCATCGCGGACCCCGCCTTGTTTTCGCTGAAGCTGGGCAGCACCATGAACGCCGAAAACCAGCTGGACAACCTCATCCATCCGGTCATCGTGCAGGCCATCAACCGCCTGCTGGCGGAAGATTTCATCTCCAACAAGGACGCTTTGAACACCGCCTTAAAGCGGGGCCTGGTCACCATCAACCGGGACATGGTGATCAGGGGCATCGAGGTGACCGATATCCAGGTGCACCGCACGATTTTGCCCCAGGCCAACGTGGAAACCACCTATGACCGCATGAAAGCTGACCGCGCCAAGGTAGCCCAGCAGCTGCGCAGCGAGGGCGAGGAAACCTACCGTAAGATGGTGGCCGATACGGATTTAAAGGCCACACAAATTGAGGCGGAAGCCATCCGCAAGGCGGGTGAAACCCACGCGAAAGCAGATGCAGCCGCCATGAATATCTACAACGAAGCCTACAAAGCCGACCCCGCTTTTTACCAGTTCTGGCGCTCATTGCAAGCCCTGCGCGGCAGCTTTAAGCAAAACGCCACCCTGGTATTGGGCCAGGATCACCCGCTGTGGAAGCAGCTGGTGGTCTGGGGCTTTGGTGAGGAGTAGGACGGGGACGGAAAGACGAGGAGACGAGGAGAACCTTTCTTTTTCTTAGGAAAGAAAAAGAAGCAAAAAGAACCTTGATGGGTGTCTCGTGCGTCTTTGAAAGCAAATGATAAAACTCCTGTGCCGCCAAGGTGCAGGAGTTTTTGATGGGTTTATCTTTGATGCCTAATCGATTCTGCTAAGCAACAAGGAGCCGTCCTCCCCGCTGAGTGACAGGGTGAAGGTTTGTACCTTGGCGCGTTCATCCCTGTAGGATACGCCGTAGGAGGGCACATCACCAAAGAAGGTCATCTGTAACAAAAGCGGCCGCCCTGGTGTGAGGCTGTCAAGGGCGTACAGCGTCCGGCTTTCAAAGGATATCTTTCCCTCCATGTCAGCTCCGGTAATGGTGAGGGCCAGCACCTTGAAATCCTTCACTTCATGGATACAGGACAGCAACACCTGCACCTGGGCATCCGAGGTGTCCACGGTGAACTCATGATACGCCGCGTCGTCTGCCAGAGCGTCCTTGGCCCAGCGCGCCTGGACGGGGGAGGCGCTTGCCTCATACGCTAAAAAGGGGGTCAATGCAATCATCTGGACTTTGTCCGCCAGCTCCTGCTCCATCTGCTGGAACTGGTTCTGGGACATGTCCAGTTCTTCAGACCCTGCCTTCTCCCACTTGCCTGTGACGTTGTGATACAGGCTTAGCTCCTCCAGGTTGGTGTCCTTCAAATCAGTGAAGCAAAAATCAATGCAGATCATCTCTTTCCCGTCCAGCGACATGCGATACTCCCCAAATTGGCTTTGGGCAGCACCGGAGGAGCCGCTGTGGTAAAAGGAGCCCTGGCCGATATAGTAATACCGGTTCCTGGCCCAGCCCTCAAAGGTGAAATGTGGCAGCCCATCCACCAGGGTGTATGCCGCCAGAACCTGACTGCCCAGGCTGCTGCCCTGCCCTGTTTCCTCAATCAGGCCAATCAGCAATTCCGGGATATCATCCCCGCTGATGTCCAAAACGGCGTAGCCAAGGGTGGTAAGAGCCTGCCCCGGCTCCAAGCCGGAGATGGCCTCCAGCACGCCGGTTTCGCCCGTGTTCTCCTGCGCGTTCATCCCGTTTGTCGTAATTAAGCGGTGGTAAGAATCCAGCACCCCTCGGTAGGCATCAAAACCAGCCGGGGTCTGCTGAGCAGCGCCAGCTGCAAACCCAGCTTTCGCCATCAGTATCAGGGACAGTAGCGCCACACACAAGAACTTGCGTTTCATTACACCTCTCCTTGACGGGTTCATACATGCATCTTACGGCAAACGCGGGGAGCGTCTGCCGGTGTCCTGCTTTATTCCTTTGCGCGCGGACTTATCCGACGCGCACCGCGGTGCCGGAGCTGGTGACCATCAGCATGCCGTTGTCAGCGCCCAATACCTCATAATCCATCTTGACGCCCACCACGGCGTTGCAGCCCAGCTGTGTAGCGCGCTGCTCCATCTCCTGCAGGGCCTGCTCACGCGCCATGGTCAACTCCTCCTCATAGCCCTGGGAGCGGCCGCCAAAGAAGTTGCGGAAGCCCGCGCCCAGGTCTTTGAGCACATTGATGCCCGTGATGACCTCGCCAAAGACGATGCCCCTGTATTCCAGAATCTGTTTGCCTTCAACCGTGTGGGTGGTTGTAATAATCATGGTGGTACTCCTTCTTTCATACTTGTGTATCAACATCGCTATATATTATACGCGAAAAGCAGAGGGTTGAAGCATGCCTTATCACGCTACTTGATTTTCTCAACCAATAAACAGGACGGCGCGCCAGGCCCGCCGTTTACAAACTGATGCCAAAGAACGGTATAGCTTTGGGCAGAAAGCCGCGCGCTCCATGCCAAGAGTGCCCGCTCCTCCCGCGCGCCTTCCGGGTGCCCGGGATAGATGCAAACAACCAGCATGCCAAAAGGCGCAAGCAGGTTGAGGGCGCTGTCCAGCGCCTGCAAGGTGGTTTCGGCTTTGGTTGTGACCTGCTTGTCACTGCCCGGCAGCCACCCCAGGTTGAAAGCCGCTAAGCGGATGCCCTGTTCCACATAGTCTGCCATGCGCTCGTGCCCGATGAGGTGCAGCTGCGCCCTGTCCTTTACACCGTGCATGTCCAATCGCTCCTGCGTGCGGCGAAGGGCATCCTGCTGCACATCAAAACCGTACACCAGCCCGCTCTCCCCCACCAGCTGGCATAAGCGCAGGCAATCCTGTCCGGTGCCCAGGGTGGCATCCACCACACGGTCACCCTTTCGCACCATGCGTTCAAAAACATCTGAGGCAATCTGGCGGGCGGAGCGAAGGGCGGGCTGTTGATTAATCATATCTGCGCGATTTCCTCCGCGCTCAGCTCGCGCCATTCCCCGCGCTGCATGTCGCCCAAGGACAAGCCGCCATAGGACACGCGCTTTAAACGCACCACCTGATGCCCCACCGCCTCCACCATGCGGCGGATCTGGCGGTTACGGCCTTCGTGGATGCTGATCAGAATATCGGTGGAGAAGGGGTCCCGCCGCAGCACACGCACCATGGCAGGCGCGGTTTTGCGCCCATCCAGCATCACACCGGCGCGAAGGCTGCGCACCGCGTCTTCCGACAGCTGGTTGGATACGCGGGCAATATAGCGCTTTTTAACCTCATATCGCGGGTGGGTCAGCCGCTCGGTCAAGTCCCCGTCGTTGGTCAGCAGCAGCAGGCCCTCCGAATCAAAATCCAGCCGCCCCACCGGGTACAGGCGCACGGGAAAATCCTGGAAGTGATCCAGCACCGTTGGCCTGCCCTGCGGGTCGGACACCGTGGTGACCTCGCCAATGGGCTTATAGTACATGATGACATGCTTGGTGGTCTCCGGCGCAATCACCTGCCCCTCGCACATCACCACGTCGCCAGGCTGCACTTGCACACCCTTTTCCAGGATTACCTGTCCGTTGATGGTGACCAGACCTTTTGTGATGTATTCCTCCGCCCCACGCCGGGACGCAATGCCGCAAGCGGCCAAGTACTTCTGTAAACGCATGATTCTTCCTTTTGGTTGGTCGGACATGGAAACTTGTTTTGACCTGATTATAGTATACAGGCTTGCGCCCCGCCTGACCATAGCAGGTTTCATCTGCAGCCCTTTTGACCCCTCCATTAGAATTTTCTAATAATGCTTGACGCACGATACTATGTGACGTATTATATTTTGCAAGGGAGGTGTTACATTGGACATTCAGTTAAAGCGGGGACTGACCGAGGTCTGCGTGCTGGCCCTCTTGGCCAAGGGCGATTCCTACGGCTACCGGCTGGCGAAGGACACGGAGCAGCTGATGCCCATGTCCGAGTCCACCCTCTACCCCGTGCTCAAGCGCCTGCAGGAATCAGGCGCGGTGGATAGCTACAGCACGGAGTACGCGGGGCGGCTGCGCCGCTACTACACCCTGACAGGGACAGGCTGGGCACAGATGCAGGACTTTATCAGGGAGTGGGAGCAACTGGGCAAGATCTACGATTATGTCAAACATATCAAGGAACAAGAAGAGCAAAACCCTTCAGGAGGTACACCATGAAAAAGCAAGAATATCTGCACCAGCTTCAACTAACCCTGGAAGAGAGCGATTTTGGCCCGGTGGAAGAAGCCATCAGCTATTTTGAAGAGATACTGGAGGACCGCATCCAGGAGGAAGGCATGGACGAGGAATCCGCCATTGCCACCATGGAAAGCCCCCAGGAGGTGGGCCGCAAGCTGGTACACAGCAAAAGCAGCACAAGCGCGCCCCAGCAGCCCCAGGAGAAGGATGATGAGGAACCTTTTGTATCCGGCATACGCATCATCACCCTGAAGGCCAGCCAGGTGCGCAAAATCATCATCAAGGACCGCAACATGCGCCTGAATGTCAAGGGTTGGAAGCGGGACGATATCGAGCTGCACCACCCGGAGACGGAGCGTATCCGCTATGACTTCAGCCTGCAGGACGGGCAGATGTCCCTCATCCGCCAGGTGCCGGAGTTTAGCTTTAACCTGCTGCTGTTTAAGAACAGCGACCCCGGCATGCGGGAGGTGAACCTGTACCTGCCCTTTGAACTGGCAGCAGAAATGGACCTGCGCACCAGCAACGCCCGGATAGACGTCAAGAACTGCGCCCTGTGGGGTCAGGCCGCCTTTGCCACCAGCAACGCCAAGATGGATTTTGAAAACATCGGTGCCAAAAGCATCCTCATCAAAGGCAGCAACGGCACCATCGAGCTGGAAAAAATCCAGTCAGAGCGCGCCATCAGCGTCACCAACAGCAACGGAAAAATCAAGGCAGACAGGATTCATTCCCCGGACAGCCTGACCCTGAAAACGGCTCCATGCTACAATTTCGGACAGTGAGCTAAGGAGAAACGCCACCGGAAATTGCCTGCTTTCCGGATTGACAGGGAGCCTCTGCCGCCATGCGGGGTCAGCGTAAGGGTCAGCCCCTGCGGGGGGAAGGCTGACCCGCC
>JAAYFC010000055.1 GCA_012728435.1 Clostridiales bacterium
CGGCCCCGGTGCGGGCCCTGTCGGCTGCAAGGAGATCTTGCGCCCCTACCTGCCCCAAAGCCATATGGGTGAGTGGGATTCCCGCAGGCCGGACAGCGTTGGCCAGGTTCGCGCCTTCTTTGGCAACTTCCTGGTGGTCGCGCGTGCCTTGACCTATGCCCTCACCCTGGGCAAGGAAGGCATCACCCGCACCAGCGGGATGGCCGTGCTGAATGCCAACTACCTCATGCGCAAGATTGAGCCTTACTTCCCGCCGTACTACAACCGCATCTGTATGCACGAGTTTGTCATCTCCCTTGAAAAGGTGAAAAAGCAAAGCGGCGTGGGCGCGCTGGATGTGGCCAAGTGCCTGCTGGACTACGGTATGCACCCGCCCACCATGTACTTCCCGCTGAATGTGCCGGAAGCCCTGATGGTGGAGCCGACGGAGACCGAAAACCGCGAAACCCTGGACGAGGCCGCCCAGGCCTTCGCCGAGATTTTCGAGGCCATCAAAAACGACCCGGACTGCTTGCATGACTGCCCGAAGACCACCTATATCAGCCGGCCGGATGAGGTTGGCGCCGCGCGCAACCCCATTGTGCGCTACCAGTTCGATTAAAGCATAACAAGGACAATTCAAGGAGCGTTTTCAACCAGAGAGCGCTCCTTGAATCATTGATGAAGAGGGATACAAAATGGACTATCAGCTGCTAATCACACAGCATGAGGACGCTATCATCGCGCTGCGGCGGGACATCCACAGCCACCCGGAGCTGTCAAACCAGGAGGCGCGCACCAGCCAACTGGTGTGTGATGAACTAAACAGACTGGGCATTCCCTTTGAGCGCCTGGACAACCACTGTGTGGTGGGCAAACTGGCGGGCGGCAAAGGGGAAGGCAAGCGCATCGCGATCCGCGCGGACATGGATGCACTGCCCATCCTGGAGGAAACCGGCTTGCCGTTTGCCTCCAAAACACCTGGCGTGATGCATGCCTGCGGGCATGATGGGCATACCGCCATGCTGCTGGGCGCGGCCAGGATGCTCAAGGACCACCAGGCAGACTTGTTCGGTACCGTGTACTTTTGTTTCCAGGCCGCGGAGGAAGTCGGCGGCAGCGCGCAGGTCCTGATTGATTACCTGCATACACAGGGCGGGGTGGATCAGGTCATCTCAGCACATCTGTGGGCGGATATTGACAGCGGGAAGATCTCCGTGATGCCGGGCGCCCGCACGGCTAACTCGGATAATTTTAGGATTACGGTGCGGGGGAAGGGCGGGCATGGCTCCCGGCCCGACCAGTGCATTGACCCCATCAAACCCTTGTGCCAGTTGGTGCTTTCTCTTTCCTCCATCCCGTCCAACCGTGTCGCGGTGACAGAACCCTGTGTGGTGCACGTTGGCAAAATCCAGGCCGGCACCATCGCCAATGTGTTTCCGGAGACGGCAACGCTGGAAGGCGGCTTCCGCACCTTTTCCACAGCGCATCAGGCGCGCGTGAAGGAGTTGGTCCAGCAAATTACACAGCACACCGCTGCGGCCTATGGCGCGGAAGCGCAGATAGATTTTATCACCGGCTGCTCTATGGTCAACAACGACCCTAACGCCGTCGCCTTCGCGCAGGAACTGTTAAAAAACTACCCGCTCTTTGAGCACGATTCCTTTGAGCCCATCATGGCGTCGGAGGACTTTGGCGAGTATCTCAAGGCCTTCCCCGGCTTTATGTGCTATATCGGTATCAGGAATGAGCAGAAAGGCTTAACCTATCCCCACCACCATCCCAAGTTTGACGTGGATGAGGCGGTGCTGGCCAGGGGCGCGGCCTTTTTCGCCCTGTACACCCGGGAATTCTTGAACAGTTAAAGATATACAGACACATAAAAAACGAGCAGCGCCCACTGCTCGTTTTTGGTAAATGTGGCGTTTAGTCGAGCCTGTATTCTTTCCTGCTTTCCGGTTGCTGCGCCATCTCTGCCTGCTTGCTGCGGAATTTCTCGCCAGTGTTGCCCAATACAGCATAGGAGGCGATTTTGCTTTCCTCCACACCAGGCTGGTTGAAAGCGTCAATATCCAGCAGCTCGCCAGCGTAGGCCGTCACCAACTCCAGGAAATAAATCAGCTGGCCAATGGTATGCGCGCTCACTTCAGGCAGGACGATGGTCTGGCTCATCCTGCCGGCACGCAGCAGGGCGTACTGTGTCCCGCGGTATTCGGCGTCCAGCAGTTGGTTAAGGCTCTTCCCACCCAGGAAGGCCACGTCCGGGAACTCCTCACAGCCATGGGGGATGGGTGTGGTTTGCCGGAAGCTCTCCACCTGCAGGAAGGTCACTATTTTATCATATGGTCCTTCAGTATACAGCTGTAGTTGGCTGTGCTGGTCGGTTACACCGAGGGATTTAACCGGGGTTTGACCAACATTCACCGCCATGCCCTTGCGGGTGACATTCTTGCCCAGGCTTTCCGCCCACAGCTGGCAAAACCAGTCCGCCATGTACTTCAGGCTGTCCGCATAGGGCATCATCACATGTACGTTAATCCCCATTTCCTCCATAGCGATATACTGGATTACCGCTTCCAGCAGGGCAGGGTTTTCCAACACATCATCACTGCTGCACCGTTTGTCCATGTCAGCAGCGCCTTTTAGCAGCGCATCGATGTCAATACCACATACAGCGGCTGCCAGCAGGCCAACCGGGCTTAGTTCGCTGAAGCGCCCGCCAACGGTGGCCGGTATAAAAAACAGCTTGAAGCCTTCTTTCTTGGCCAATTTAATCAGATTGCCTCGTTCGCTGTCCGTCGTGGCGATGATATGCTCGTGCCAGCTGTCGCCCAGAACCTTTTTCAGCTGCTCACTGATGATGAGGTACTGGCTCATCGTCTCGGCTGTCGCGCCGGATTTGGTAATGATATTAAAACAGGTGGATTTCAGGTCAATCACTTCCAGCAGCGCCTGCATGCGTTCCGGATCAATATTGTCCTCCACATACAGTTTGGGACCACCGCGTGCTTCCCTGCTTAACTCGTTGTACCGCAGGTGGTTTAAGGCCTGCTGCACCGCGATGGGGCCCAGGGCGCTGCCGCCGATGCCCAGCACCACAAAGGTATCAAAGCGCGCGCGGACTTTCTCCGCTGTTTGTTTGATGTCCTTTACTATCTCTTCTTGATTGTAGGGCAACTCTGTCCAGCCCAACCAGCCCGTGCCGCGGCTTTTGTTCACAGCTTGCCAGGCAGCTTTGGCCTGGTTCTCTTTTGACAGGATGTCCGCCCTGTGGATACCATATTGCGCGCCAACTGTATCAGCCATCAGATGATTGATGTCCAGGATCATTCTTCTTTTCATTTGTTCCAGCCTCCTATTGATGTTATCCTATTATAGCATAATCCGATTGGAAGAAGTGGCAAAAGCAGTGCTCTTGTTTTTCTTTGGTTTTACAGAAATAGGTGCTTGTGCTATAATGTGTCCATCGTCAATAAGGAGTTTAGTGATTTGAATAGTCCTGTGCTCAGTGTCATTATCCCTGTGTACAACGCCCAAGAGTGCCTTCCCACAGCGCTCAAAAGTGTGTTTGAGCAGGGGATTAATGATATCGAAATCATCTTGATTAACGACGGCAGCCGTGACAACAGCCTCCAGGTTTGCAAGGAATACGCATTGCAAGATCCACGTGTCATCGTTCTTGATCAGCAAAACAGCGGTCCAGGCGCGGCGCGCAACGCAGGCCTCACAATCGCCCGTGGAGAGTACATCTCCTTTGTGGACAGTGATGATTACCTGATGCCAGGTTCCTATGAAAAATTTCTGGAGGCAGCGAAGCGTCATCATCCCGATTTGCTGATTGCGCATTTCAACATCATCATGAATGGCCGTGTGATTGACCGCGGCTATGTGAAGACGGATCAGACCATGGATAAGGAAGCTTTTTTACACACATTGGCTCACCGCCCGGGCAGCTATTATTACAGCGCGCTATGGAACAAACTGTATAGGCGGCAAGTCCTCCTGGATCATCAACTGATGTTTGATAAAACCTATCACTGGGGGGAGGATTTTGACTTCAATATGCGTTTTTATCATCATGTGCAGAAGGTCAGCTTCATCAAGGAGCCCATCTACAACTATGAGCGCACCTACAGCGGCCAAACCTGGCGGTCGATGTTCAAGCTGGATGAAAGCTTCAAGATTAAAAGCAGGCTGTATACACAGTTGAAGTTGCTGTATCAAAAGGCAGGTCTGCTGGGTAAGTATCGTTTGTATATCTACCGGTACATTTTCAACGTCACTATCAGCACCTAAGGCGCCCGCTTTACAATTATCCCTGATGGTGTATAATGATGACGCGATGAAGGGGACGGGTGCCGCATACCTTCTCTTAGCGAACCAGGGAGGGTGCAAGCCTGGTGGGAAGCGCGGCAGCAGATCACCCCGGAGCATGAGCTAATCCCTCACGGCAGCCGCCGTTATCCGGCATCAAGAGGGCGCTTGCGCCAAATTGGGTGGTACCGCGGATTCTCCGTCCCATGGGGGCGGTTTTTTTATTGGAGGAAAAGGATGTACAAAAAGGTAGTCAGCGACTTGAACTTCGCCGGCAGGGAGCGGGAGGTCTCGCGCTTTTGGGCAGAGAACGACATCATGAAGAAGAGCTTTGTCCAAAATCAAGGCAAGGAGAAGTTCAACTTCTTTGAGGGCCCGCCCACCGCGAATGGCATGCCGCATATCGGCCATGTCATCACCCGTGCGATGAAAGACCTTTTCCCGCGCTACCAGACCATGAAGGGCAAGGATGTCTACCGCATCGGCGGCTGGGACACCCACGGCCTGCCGGTGGAGCTGGAGGTCGAGAAAAAACTGGGCATCGACGGCAAGGATCAGATTGAGGCCTATGGCATTGAACCCTTCATCCAGGAATGCAAGAAGTCCGTCTGGAAGTACTTAAAGGACTGGGAGGAGATGTCCGACCGTGTCGGTTTTTGGGTGGACATGGACAAGGCCTATGTCACCTATTATGACAGCTATATCGAGTCTGTTTGGTGGAGCCTCAAGCAGGTCGCTGACAAGGGGCTTTTGTACAAGGGTCACAAAGTAGTGCCCTATTGCCCGCGCTGCGGCACCGCGCTGTCCAGCCATGAGGTAGCCCAGGGCTATGAGGAAGTGACGGAGTTTTCGGCCTTCGTGCGCTTCCCGGTCAAGGGGGAGAAGGATACCTATCTGCTGGCCTGGACAACCACGCCATGGACATTGCCGTCCAACGTCGCCCTTTGCGTGAATGAGAAAGAAACCTATTGCCGGTTGAAACAAAACGGCGATACCTTCATCATGGCACAGGCACTGATCCCCAGCTTGTTCAAGGAGGAAGAGGTTGAGGTTCTGGCTACTTTTCCCGGTCATGAGTTGCTGGGCATGGACTATGAGCCGCTATGGCCTCTGAATACGCCCCCCAAAGAAAAGGCGTTTTATGTGGTCGCGGATCCCTATGTCTCGCTGTCGGATGGCACCGGTATTGTGCATATCGCGCCAGCCTTCGGTGAGGATGACGCCCGCATCGGCCGGGAGAACCAGCTGCCCTTCATCCAACTGGTGGATACACAGGGACGGTTTGTGCAGGAAACACCCTGGGCAGGCCGATTCATCAAGGACACGGACCCAGATATTTTAAAGGATCTGGAAGCCCGCGGCCAGCTGCATCAAAAAGCCCTCTATACCCATAACTACCCGCATTGCTGGCGCTGTGATACACCGCTGATGTATTACGCCCGCGCGACCTGGTTCATCCGGATGACTGAAGTTAAAGACGAGTTGGTCAAAAACAACCGCTCCATCAATTGGTACCCTGAGAACATTAAAGAGGGCCGTATGGGCAACTTTGTGGAGAATGTCCTGGACTGGGCACTCTCACGGGAGCGCTTCTGGGGTACTCCGCTGCCAGTGTGGCTGTGTGAGGACAACCACATGCACGTCATCGGCAGCAGGGAAGAGTTGGCGCAGATGAGTACCGCGCCCATCCCTGATGATCTTGAGTTGCACCGGCCTTATATCGACCGCGTTGTATTGCGCTGCCTCGAGTGCGGCAAGGACATGCACCGCACCAAAGAGGTCATCGACTGCTGGTACGACTCCGGTTCCATGCCTTTTGCGCAGTGGCATTACCCCCAGGAAAACAAGGAAGAGTTCCACGCCCACTTCCCGGCGGATTTCATCTCAGAAGCGGTCGATCAGACCCGCGGCTGGTTTTATTCCCTGCTGGCAATCGGTACCCTGGTCTTTGGTCAATCACCCTTCAAAAACTGTCTGGTACTGGGACATGTCCAGGACCGGGAAGGCCGTAAGATGTCCAAGCATATCGGCAACGTCATTGACCCGATGGAGGTTATCAACCAGTTTGGCGCGGACGCGGTTCGCTGGTATTTTTATACCGCGGGCGCGCCCTGGCTGCCCAGCCGGTTCTATCACGACGCGGTGAACGAAGCGCAGCGTAAATACATGAGCACGCTGTGGAACACCTACGCCTTCTACATCCTTTATGCGCAGATTGATGGTTTCGTCCCCAAGCAGCACCCTCTAAACAGCAGTCAGCTGACCTTGATGGACCGCTGGATTCTAAGCCGCCTGCACTCCACAATCAAAGCAGTTGATGAGCACTTAAGCCATTATCGTGTGCCTGAAAGTGCCAATGCCCTTAACGAGTTGGTGGATGACCTGTCCAACTGGTATGTGCGCCGTGGCCGTTCCCGTTTCTGGGGCAAGGGCATGGCACAGGACAAGGAAACAGCGTTTATCACGCTGTATACTGTGCTGGAAACCATCACGCGCTTGACTGCTCCCTTTACGCCTTTCATGGCGGAGTCCATCTACCAGAACCTTGTGCGCTCTGTTGATCAGGACGCGCCGGAATCTGTCCACTTGTGCACTTTCCCGGTTGCTGATGAAAGTTTAATTGATGAGGAAATGGAGCGCCAGATGGCGCAGCTGCTGCAGGTCATTCAATTGGGCCGCGCTGCGCGCAACCTGGCCAGCTTAAAGGTACGACAGCCGCTATCCAGTTTACTGGTGATGGGGGCAGAGCTGGGTGCCGCGTATCAGGACTTGGCGGCAGATGAGTTAAATGTCAAGGAGATCGTGTTCACCCAGGACGCAGATGCTTTTACAGGCTACCTGCTTAAACCGCAGCTGCGCACCTTGGGCCCCCGCTTTGGCAAGAAACTGGGGCAGATCAGCCAGCTGCTGGCGAAGGCCGATGGCACTGCCGCAGTTGCCGCTTTCCGCCGAGGAGAGACTTTGAAGCTTCAGCTGGATGGGGAAGTGGTCGAATTAGCAGAAAGCGATGTGCTGATTGAGACTGCCCAAAAGGAGGGATTGGTCGCGCAGGAGAGCTATGGTGTGACAGTGGGGCTGGATACCCATTTGACACCAGAGTTACTTGAGGAAGGCTATGCGCGAGAGGTCATCAGCAAGCTGCAAACCATGCGCAAGGACGCAGGTTTTGACGTTGTGGACCGCATCAATGTCTGGTATCAGGCGGATGAGGAGTTGAGCCGCGCGCTGAACATTCATGCTGATTTCATCAGTGAAGTGGTTTTGGCAGAGTCCTTCGCGGCTGAGGATGCGCCGGGAGAAGCCTTTTCCCAAACCTGGGATATCAATGGTCGCGAAGCCCGACTGAGCATCACAAAGCGATAAATACATCAACACGAAAAAGCCGCTGAGACCAGTCCCAGCGGCTTTTAACGAGCTGTTGTTTACTGGCTTTCAAGTTCCTTTTTGGCCAGGAGTCCGGCGCCGATAAGACCGCTGTTGGGCCAGAGGGCTGGCGCTTTAATGTAGTCCTCCATATCTGGGAGTTGCTCTATGTCCACATAGCTGTTTACAAACTTCAGCATCTGATGACGTACCATGGGCAACAGGTTTTCCTGGTGCATCACGCCGCCGCCCATCAAGATCATCTCGGGTGAGACGGTCATCAGCGCGTTTGCGCATAATTGCCCCAAATAATAGGCTTCCAGCTCCCACCCGCGGTGATCAGCCGGCAAATCCTTAGCTGGGATGCCCCAACGCGTCTGCATCGCAGGGCCGGAGGCAAAGCCTTCCACACAGTTGGGGTGGTAGGGGCAGATGCCATGCAGCAGTGGATCCTCCTCATGCCGCAAGAGGAGCATGTGGCCCCATTCAGGATGCATCAGGCCATGGATCAGGTTGCCTTCCAGGTACAGCCCGCCGCCGATGCCTGTGCCCACGGTAAAATACAGGCAGTTCTTCAGCCCTTTCGCGGCGCCCAGCTCACACTCTGCCAGGGTGGCGGCGTTGACATCGGTATCAATCTCACAGGGCACCCCCAGCGCGTCACGGAAGGTGTGCAGCAGGGGATAGCGCTGCCAGGCCAATTTGGGCGTGTTTAAGATTGTGCCATAGGTGTCTGAGGAGGCGCGCAAATTAAGGGGGCCAAAGTTGGCGATGCCCAGGGCATCAATGCCCTTGTCCTCAAAAAACGAGCACATCGCGGGGATGGTCTCATTCGGGACAGTGGTCGGCAGGCTGGTATGCTCAAGCAGATTAAATGCCTCATCATACACGCCCAGCACCATTTTGGTGCCGCCGCCTTCAATTGCCCCTAATCGCATTTAGGACAACTCCGAATCCAGGATATCAATCTGATCCTTCAGCATGGTCTGCAAACGGGTCTTAAATTTCTGGGCATCCGCCTCCAGGTCCTCAATTTCTTTTTTGAGGGCATCCTTCTTGGCTTCCAGGTCTTCCACCTCGGGGTCGGGCACCATGTCCTCGGCTTCCTGGATGATTTCCTCCGCGCGCTTGCGGGCTTTTTCCAGCACCTCATCACAGGACTTTTGGGTTTTTTCTAGCAGCTCCTGCGCGGTTTTCAGGTCGCTGGGCAGGGCAGGCTTTTCATCCGCGGCGGCAATCGGGGCTAAGGGCGCCGGCGCCGCGACCGCGGGCATATAGGGCGCGGGGCTTGCCTGCTGTTGCTTAAGCTGGTCCCGCAGCTGCGCGATGGTCTGGTTCATGCTTTCCATCTCATCGCAAATCGCGTCCAGAAACTCGTCAACCTCCAGGGGGTCGTAACCGCGGACGGCTTTTTTAAATTCTTTCTCCTCGATCATCGTTACTGTGATGGCCATGATGATTCTCCCTTCAGTGAACTGTTTTATTGCGCGTAACGCTGAGCGTTATAAGATTCTTGCTTCTGCGGCACCGGTGGTGCATAAGGGCTTTGCTGAGGCGCGTAGGCCGCTTGCTGCGGCGCGGGTTGTGGTTGGTACACAGGCTGCTGATGCTGGAAGACAGGCTGGGGCTGTTGATATGCCTGTTGCTGCATCACAGGCTGAGCCTGTGGTTGCGGGCGCGCAGGTGCGTTGGCGCTTGCGGTGATTGGGTCGGTATAGACCATCATTCCGCTGGGCGCCAGAATATAAAAGCCCACCTTGACAGACAGCCTTGTCATGGTACCGCCCAGCGCGAAGCAGGCACCGTTGAGCATGTCCACATAGCGGCGCACTTCTGCCTTGTCTATCAATTGATCCATCACAACCAAAGTGCACTGACCTTTGCGCAGGCAGGTCATCGCCTGACGGCAGCCGTTGATGTTGGTGATGTTTACTACATAGGCGTCCACCATCTTAGGTTCTATATCATGTGCCGCGCCTGGGAATTGAACGATATTGTCCTGCTGTTGGGGCGCTTGTGTGTGTTGCGCAGCCCGCCTGTTGCGGCCAGATTGGTCCGGCTGTTGCTCAATCTGGGCTTGCTGTGGGGAGCTGGAATAGTGTTGCTGTGGTGCAGTGTACTGCTGCACTGGCTGCTGATATCCCTGGGCTTGCCAGGAGTTCATAGGCGCAGCCTGCTGCGTGAACTGCTGCTGTTGATACACTGGCGTTTGCGGTTGATGAGCTTGCGGTTGATAAGGCTGCTGGTACATTGGCTGCTGATATGGCCCCTGTTGCGCAGGTGCAGCCTGCTGCTGATAGACCGGCTGGCCGTAAGCGAGGTAGGTGCCCTGCATGGGCGCAGCGCTTACTTCTTCTTGATAGGCTTCCTCCTGATGCTCAGAGGTTCCATAAAAAAAGCGATTATCTTTGCTGAATACTGATTTAATGCGGTCTGCCGCGCTTTTTGTCAGTTCACGAAAGTCCATTATTTCCTCCTCAGTCCATTTGACTGATCTCAAACATTACCATTGTAGTATAACGAAAACGAACCTTGTATGCAAGCAAGGGGACTAAAACAACCGAACAGTCAATCCTTCGTACAGGTGCCCCGCATTGACTGGCACCACATGTGCCTGTGTGGCGTCTTGGCTGATGACCTCAACCGGCACTAGATAGGGGCCTTCCTGATACTGTACGACCACGCCAATCAGCCCATCCTGGTTGATGATTGCGGAGGCTGGCACGGCATAGGTGATGACGGATTTGGACAGCTGTACGCGCGCAGAGCGGGTGTACAGGATGGGCTCAATAGCTGAGTTTGCTTTCAAGCGCACCATCAGCTCACCACCAGAGCGTGTGACAGACTCCACCGTCACCATGACCGTCGTGCTTTCAAAGCTCTCAATCAGCATCCTGTACTCGTCGCCTACAACGGGATTCCAGCTTAAATCATCTGCCAGCATCAAAGCGCCCCAGTCAAACTGACGGACCAGACGGAAGATGTCAATCGCGTTCTTGGGCCGTTCTGCGGACTCGGGGATAGTTCCCGAGAGCATGCTGCGCACCTCTTGGGGACTGTACTTTTCATAATTAGCGGAGTTAAGGGCTGCTTCAAACCCATCCGTGTAAAAACTGACGATGCCATTGTCCATTGCAGCGAATTGCTTGGTCCAGGTTTCGATGCGCTGCAGTTGGCTGTTTTCGTTGTCATACAACCGGGTTAATTTTGTGTCCTCGATGTACTTTTGTTTGAGGTAGGAATGGCGGGTTGAGATTGCCTCCTTCAGCAACTGCTCCTGGTTGAGCAGGTTGCCGCTTGCGCCGCGAACCAGAGCCTGTGTTTCCTGCGCCCGCTGCATCACCATGGTTTCCAGGCGTGCCAGCTGCGCATCCGGTGTCGTGGCGGCACCCAAGAGCACCTTATGATAATCCTTGATCGAATTGCGGTAGGACTGCAGACGTTCCAACTCGCGGGGCGAGAAACCGGTAGAATACACGGTGCAGACGGGATCGCCGCGGCTGACAGCCGAGCCTTCTTCCGCGCTGTAACGTACATCTGAGACGTTCTCCTGCTGGAAAACCAACTCGTTGCGCACAATCATCGTGCGGCCAGAGAAAGTGGTGCCCTGTTCAGAGATTGTAACCACAGCGGTCTTTGTTTCCTGCCGGCCAAAGAACTGGCTGGCAGCGACCGAGATTAACACAATAATGAGGACGGCCAAGCTTATATACAGCCAAAGGATAATGTTGCGCTGCTTGGGCGGTGCGCGGTAGATCATCCGGTCATCCGGGGGCTCCTCATCAGATGGCGAAGGAGTAACAGGCGGGGGATAGGGGTTGACACCGCCCGCGTAGGGGGGCGGAGCATTGAAGTGGGGCGGCATTTGTAGCCGTTGTTGCTGGGGATAGGCAGGTGTAAAAAAACCGTCTTGATCCGGCGGTAAAACAGAATCACCCTCAAACCCTGCCTGTTGATTCTCAAACGGCGGGTCCTGCGGGGTTTGTGTTTGGCTCTGCCAAGGGTCCTGCGTCATCTCACTCTCCAGTCTAAAGCATGTGCCTACTCAGAATACAGCCAAAAGCAGTGCTTGTAAAGTTAGCACCAATTTCCCCTCTTCTCCTAACTCCGTGAAAACTTACCAGGGCTGTGGATAGGAGAGCGCCAGCTTGCCAACTGCCAGAAAGATTGCAATCCGATAGCCCTGGAACGTGTGAAAGCCCCTTGCCTTCCGTTTTGCAGTCTGTATCAG
>JAAYFC010000056.1 GCA_012728435.1 Clostridiales bacterium
AGAAGGCAGTCAGTTACAATCGCGTCGGAAATCTGGTCGCAAATCTTGTCCGGGTGCCCGTTGGATACCTGCTCGCTGGTAAATAGCATCGACTCATCTTCCTTTCGTCAAATACAAAAGGAGCAGGTGTTTGCCTGCTCCCAGTGTTCTTGCTGAGTTTATATTATCACCCGGAACAGGGTGACAAATAGTGACATTTAGTGACAAGTTTCCATTGTCACAGCATTTTTGGTATACCAGGCGGGGATGAACCGCTCAGCAACTTTTAGTGCTTCTCCATGAAGCCTGTGCAGCGACCGTAGTTCATACCCCAGTTCCTCACTGATCTTCTCCCAGGTCCTACAGCAAAGGTAGCGCTGCTCCATGACAAGTTGGAATACCGGATTACGGATCTCCCCGATGATCCGCATGTACTCGCGCTTCATGTCCACGAAGCGGTCGATGTCTCCGTTGATCTCATTCTCCAGGTCCACGATCTTGCTGATGATGTCCTGCATCCGGTACATATTCCGGGAGCTGCTGCGGGGCATATCGCTCAGGGTGATGGAGGCCTTTGTTGTCATCTCCCGCAGGGCACCCAAGTGATCCAGCTTGCTGTTGATGCGCTTGTTCAGAGTGAGTGCCTGCTCGAAGTATTCCTTGGTGGTCATTCGATGTCCTCCCTTTGCTTCATCTCTGCCTGCAGCCGATGCAGCAGTTGTTTCCCATTCAAGTCGGTCAGCACACGGAACCATGAGGAGCCGAAGAATTCCTCAATCTCCGCCTTTCGCGTCTGTAGCCGGTTGCATTCCGGCTTTGCACGCAGCCGATTGTTCACATGTCGATAATCTTCCACAGCCCTCAGGATGATGGCTTCCGCTAAGTCCCCCCCAACCATCTCTTGGCACGTACATGCTCACACCTCCTGAGGGCAGCCATTGCCCTGGTCTGTGTGTGCCGCCTTTAGTTTGTTGGCATTTGCCAAGTTCACAAGGTTATGTTTCATGCCTACACTCCTTCTTCAGGTTGTTTTCCGTTGCAGCCTTGAAGCAGTAAAGCAGTGCTTTCAATGTTCATTGATCATTGCGGAGGGCCACACCGCACCGGGTGAGAATGGCCCGCACCTCGTCCACGGAGCGCACGATCTCTGCCGTGCCGCTAGATGCGAGGATTTTCTGGAGGGTTGCCTTCTGGAGTGGGGTTGCTTTGCCGGTGGCCGTTTTCACCTCAAAGGCAAAGAACCTGCCTTCCACACAGGCGATGATGTCGGGAATGCCGGCTGTGCCGTACATGCCGCCATGGGTCTTCCAGGCGAAGCAATCAGGCACTGTCTTCAAGTATCTGAGGATGGATTGGACGATGTCTTTCTCTGTCATCAGGGTCTCCTTCAATGTGGAGTGTGTTACCTTGTTACCTTGTTACTCCGAAAAATGGAGGTGTGCGCATATACGCGCACACACGCACGCGCTCGCGTACACATGTGAGAATTTTTTCCGTGTATACCCCTAAATTTTGAGGTAACAAGGTAACAATCAGTAAGTAAAGTAGAAATTGTGTAGACGCCACAAGGGATTTCTGGTGTTACCTCAGGTGTTACCTTTGCCGTCGCAGAGGTAACATTTGGCCTCAAAAGGTAACAAGTTCTGTTCATCATAGGGGTTCCACCTCTGTGATCTCGAATCCGGAGACGTCACACCGGGACTTCAGCAGTTCAAAGTTGATGGTCCAGACTTTGCGAAGATCGCCCCCGATGCGCACCGGCACATTGTTCCCAAGAAAGAGGTCCGAATGCATGAGCTGCCGTTTGAACTGTGCATAACTGAGCGTTTCGCCCACGATGGCGTAATCCTTGCGGTACTTGGTGTAGCGGTCGTAGACATGGGCAAGCCACAGCGCAAGCACTTTGCCGTCCTCGGTGATACGGAATTCGCTGTTGGGATCCAGCCCCATGCGCGACATGACTTCGAACGCCTGCTCAACTACGCTCTTGTTCCCGGTGCTGCCATCCAGCAGATATTCCTTGACCGCGTGTTCAAGGTACTTCCTGCACGCTTCGCGGTTATATGGAAACACCTCCTGCCAGGAGAAACCGAATTCACAGCACATCTTCTCAAGCAGGCACAGGCCGGCATAGCAACAGGCCAGGTTATTGACCACTCTGGAGGGCAGTTCCCTGGCGAAGCTAAGGAGCCCCTCCTGGTGCCAGCCATGCGCCTCGTCCGGTTTTGTTTGCAGGGCGGTCTCAAGCAGGGACCGACCGAGACTCCCCAGCAGGGGCGCGCTGGCGCTCAGGCTCTGAAAGCTGCTGCGGTGTTCAGTGCTCTTGAGGTCCTTTTTGGAGAAGAGCAACTCGATGCTGCGCTCCCTGATAGCCGCTTCATCAGCAGATTCCTCGCCTGCTACAATCAGGGGCGCCAACAGTTCATAGCTCACGGTGCTCTGGTCCGCGCGGCCGCGTACGCCTTCATGGCCATCGTAGCTGTTGCGAAAGTGGTTATAGAGCGTGTCGATCCGGATCTTGTCGATCTTGGACGGCTTGAACTCATCCAGCGCCTGCGGAATCAGATTGGAGGAGGCAGAGTCCTTCATGAGGGTGAAGGCCGTCACCTGTCCGGCGGCAATGATCTTTGTTCGCGAGAATACCGGGAGGACCACGCGCTCCACGGTGGTGCTCTTGCCGCTGCCGGCTTCGCCGATGAGCATGAGGTGAGGAAATTTGACGTCCCTTGTCCGGAGGTGTTCCTTGATGAAGCATCCGGCAATCCAGGCCAGTACGGAGCTCGTCTTCGCAGGCTCGTTGTAGTTCATGAGCAATTCACCAATGGTTTGTAGCTCTTCTGGTGAAACCTGCGCACAGCCCAAGATGGCGCTGTCGATGCTTCGGTATCTTTCCAGCTGGAGGATATCGTTGACAGGCGTATTCCCCGCCGCGACAGCACTGCCGCTGCCAACGAACACCATGCGCTTATCGTGCTCATGGATTCCCAGCGCTTTCACACCCGCCTTCTTCTGCCACGCCAGTTCCGAGATGAAGCCTTTGAGCAGTTCCAGGTCACCGTCTGAGCCGTAGTACCCCAGCGAAATGGTCCTGCGGTTTAGAAAGTTTTTGAACTTCTGCTGGTTGGCGAAGGGTATGCGTATTTCGCGGGCCACTCCCGGCCATTTAACCCCTCCGCCCACCGGCCCTGCACAAGTGCAGCAAGCGGTGCGCAGAAAATGTGTTTGCCGGATATTGACAGACCATAAACCGCGTAGGATAATAAAAAGGGCTGATATGCTGTTAAGTAAAGTACTTTACGGCAGCCGGGTGACCGGTGATATGTGCACCCTGCAGCGGATGATGCAGGCGGGGCCTCGGAAACCATACATTCGCATAGGAATACACTGATTTCGTGCAGCAAGACCCTCACATGCAGACCAAATCAACAAGATTCACGCAGACCTGCCATTCCAGCAAGACCATAACCGCCGACCCCTGCCGTTTGACCAATTCAGAAGGACATGATGTCTGCTGACACATTGGATGAGGCTTGTTTGGCGGGCTTTTGCGAGCCCTTGTGCGCCGCGCAAGCCATGCCGGTTCAAGCCTCCCCCCTGTGCTCCATGAAAGGAGGAGTACCATGAAACCACTCAGGGTGTTTCTATCCTTGCTGCTGCTGGTTACCCTGATTGCAGCAGCAACGCTGCCACAGACAGCCAGGGCATTGGACCTGCCGGGTTTGCCCGACCTGCCCCTGCCCGACCCCGCC
>JAAYFC010000007.1 GCA_012728435.1 Clostridiales bacterium
GCAACTACAAGTTGGGAGACTTTGGCACGGCGCGGGCCTTGCAAAGTGAATGGGCAGCTTCAACCAAGGCTGGAACGCCCAACTACATGGCGCCTGAAATCTATTCAGGCAATACCAACTATGATCAGACAGTAGATATTTACTCGCTGGGCATTGTGCTGTACCGCTACATGAACAATGGCTATTTGCCCTTTGTCAGCGAACAGGAGATGAGCCCACAGGCTGCAATCCTAAAGCGGATCAAGGGTGTCCCCCTCCCAACGCCCAGCCAGGCAGATGATGCGCTGGCAAGGGTAATACAAAAAGCTTGTGCATTTCAGCCGTCAGAACGCTACCAAAGCGCGCAGGAAATGATAATGGCGCTGGACAGCTTGCGTAACATCGGCACACGTAGGCAGGCCAGTTGTTCTGTCGTGGTAAACTGTGTTCTGGCCGGCAGCAACCAGATGCTGCATAGCATGGTGGAAATCTGTAAAGAAGGCGATGTCAAGACAATCAACGCACCCATCCTTGAGGGGTATGAGGTGATTGGCGAAGGTAGCGTTGTGGTAACAGTGGATGTGCATGGCATCTCCACGCCGGGCAATGTTACCTTTTCTTACCAAAACGACAGAACGGTCATGACTCGTTTTAAAGTTCCTGTGGTTTGTAGATCTCAGAACGCTGAAGAATTGTATCGAACAGAACACATCGTCTTTTGGGGACAGGAAAACATCATCAAAGCGCCGGAAGTGCAAGGATATCGCGTCACAGGGAGAAGCCAAATCCCGGTGACAGTGTCCCCGGATGGCAAGTGCCATCCTGAGACGGTGGTGTTTACCATGCAAAAACTACTGCAGGTGGTCGATGTGCCGGTGATATCTGAAACCACCAAAGGGGTCGAATTAGGCCGCACGGTTTATCAGTGTCAAGTAGACAAGGAAACGAGGATTGATGCACCCAGGCAGCCCGGTTACAAGCTGGTGAGTAAGAGTCCCGCAACTGTGCGGGTGACTGCGGATGGAAAAACCACACCAGAACGTGTGACTTTCCTTTGGAAGAAGGAGAGGCGATTAAAAATAGGCTTGGTTGCCAGTGGAACAATCATGCTGGTCGCAGCCTTGGCTTTGCTGGCCATCAAATTTTTTCCATCTTCACCTCCTCTGGACGAGCCGGAGATGTCCCCACAGATGACAAGTGTAGCAGGTCAAGCAATGCCTCCTGTTACAGCGCCGCCCATCACAGCGCCGCCCGTTACCGCGCCGCCCGTTACCGCGCCGCCCGTTACCGCGCCGCCCATCACAGCGCCGCCCGTTACCGCGCCGCCCGTTACCGCGCCGCCCATCACAGCGCCACCCGTTACCGCGCTGCCTGTCACTGCGCCGCCTGTTACCACGCCGCCTACCGCTCCCCCCACCCCGGCCGTCTATCAGGGCCCGGCGCTCACCATCCGCCAGACCGCCCTCAGAACCGGCATCGGCCGCCAGCAGGAAGTGCCCTTCCTGTTCAAGGACATCACGGTCAAAACCGCCACCATCAAAATCCACTACCGCGGTGAAGCCGGCAACACGCTGGCACAAAGCGGCAGCCAGACCATTGAGCCGGGCACCACGCCCATCCACGCGCGGCCTGAAGGCCTGCCTGCGGGCTATGTGCTCATCAGCCAAAGCCCGGTTGATGTAGTGCTCAGCGAAAGCGGCGCCCTCAGCCAGGAGGAGGTGGTGTTTGTATACAGCATTCCCGCCACCGACACCCCCACACCGACGGATACGCACCAGCCCACGGTGATTCCCTTTGATGTGACACCGATGGACCGCTACGCCTATCCCACGGGCGATCAGATCAATTTCCGCAGCAGCCCGGATGTGGCCTCCAGCGCCAACAATGTCATCTCCACCCTCAGCACCAAGGACCTGGTGCATGTGCTGGGCAGCCTGAAGAACCGCCAGGGCGAGGAATGGTACCTGGTGGACGTAAACGGGCAGGAGGGCTTCTTAAAAGCCACCGTCGCCCGTCTGCTGACCTTTAACGAGGTGGCGGCCATCTTTGGCTGGACGCCAGAGCCCACCGCCTCCCCCGCGCCCAGCTCCGACCCGATGAAGGACGGCGAGATCATTGACCGCTGGGCGGAGGTTACCGCCAAGGGCGGCGTCAACATGCGCGCCAAGCCGGAAAAGGGCTCCTCCCGCATTACCTCCGTAGACAGGGGCGAGCGCTTCTGGGTGTTCACCCAGCAGACGGTGGCCGGCGATGTCTGGTACAGCGTCCGCGCAAACGGCAAGGACGGCTTTGTGATGGCCGAGTACACGCGCCTGTATTCCAAGCAGGAGAGCGAGCAGTACCAGGCCACCCTGGCCAGCCCCATGCCCTATGCCGCAACGCCCACCCC
>JAAYFC010000057.1 GCA_012728435.1 Clostridiales bacterium
GTTGATTCCTGTGTTATACTCAGCTTGGCTCATGGTTGCGACCTCCACGGATTTGTTCAGCAAAACAATCTTACCGTGTTCGCATACTATGAGCCATTCCTTTTCGCTCATCTCTGTTGCACTTGGGGTTTCAATCCGGGGTTTTAATTCTTGCCTGATTTCATATACCTCCAACAGAAAACCGCCTCGTATGAAGCGGCTTTCTATGGTTCATAAACTGCCCTCAGGTGCCTCTGCGCACTTGGTAATAGGGCTTGCGCGCGGAAGGTGGACGGGTCAGGATCTCCTTGGTAATCACAGCCTGCACCAGGGACGCACCGGACAATTTGGGCATCACGCTTGGCTTAGGCGCTGAGTGCGGCTGTTGCTTTCGTGTACTGTTGGCAGCGTGTTGATCGGCTTCCTGACGGCGTTTTTCCATTTTCTCGTTGAAGGCAGGCAGATTCGCCATGTGCTTATGCCCTTCCTCGGACTGCTCAATCTGCGCACGCCGTTCAGGCTTTTTGGGCTCCTGCTTGCGCAGCAAAGGATGCTGGTAGGGAGCTGCCTCCTGGAAGCCTGCTGGCGCTGGGGAGGCTGTCTGGGCCTGTCGCTGCTGTATGCTGCGGCGGATTTGCCCATCCGCCTGTAACTGGCGGATGACACGCCTTACAATGGCACTGACTAAAACCAACACCGCTATCAGACCATAGCTAAAATCCGGCATTTACACCCTCCTTTCCCGCTTTTTACACGTCATGCTTACTGTCCTTGGGGTGGGATCTCACGCGGGTCGGCGGCTTTGCTGATGCCGTCCCGCATCTGGGTGTCAGCCATGATGTTCTGCATCTGGTAGTAGTCCATCACGCCCAGTTTCCCGGTACGCAGGGCTTCCGCCATGGCCAGGGGTACCTCGGCCTCAGCCTCGACCACCTTGGCGCGCATCTCCTGGACCTCGGCCTTCATTTCCTGCTCGCGCGCAACCGCCATGGCCCTGCGCTCCTCAGCGCGTGCCTGCGCGATCCGGCGGTCGGCCTCGGCCTGATCCATCTGCAATTGAGCGCCGATGTTGCGGCCAACGTCTACGTCGGCGATGTCAATGGAGAGAATTTCAAACGCGGTGCCGGCGTCCAAGCCCTTGTTGAGCACGGTGCGGCTGATAAGATCCGGGTTCTCCAGCACTTCCTTGTGTGTGGGAGAGGAACCAATGGTGGTGACAATGCCCTCACCAACGCGGGCCATGACCGTCTCCTCCCCCGCGCCGCCGACTAACTGCTGGATGCTGGTGCGGACGGTGACACGCGCCTTGGCGCGAAGTTCGATGCCGTCCTTGGCAATAGCCGCGACCGGCGGGGACTCGATGACTTTGGGGATAACGCTCATCTGGACGGCTTCCAGCACATCGCGGCCGGCCAGGTCGATGGCACAGGTTTGCTCGAAGGTGAGCTTGATGGCAGCCTGCTGTGCGGAGATTAAGGCCTTGACCACGCGCTCAATGTTACCGCCGGCTAAAAAGTGTTTTTCCAGTTGATTGACGGTGAGGTTAAGTCCCGCCTTGCTGGAGGTAATCAACGAATCCACCAGCCGCTGCGGGGAAATCCGGCGCAGGCGCATACCAATTAAGGTGAAGATGGTCAGCGGGACGCCTGAGTCACGGGCCCTGATCCAAAGGCCAATCGGCACATAACGGAAGAAGACCACAAACAGTAAAACAACAGCAACGATAATAATGCCTAACAGAATCTCAGTCATGCCAGCACCTCCAAATATTTTCAGCTCTTCAAACATTCTCTCTTACCTCTTCTACTAGAATCCGGGCGCCCTCAACCTCCCGAATGATGACCTGGGCACCTTTGGCGATGAAGTCGCCCTCACTCACCACGTTGAGCCGCTCGCCCTCCACCTCGGCGATGCCGGCGGGACGCAGCACTGTAATGGTTGTTCCGGTTTTTCCGATATAGCTATCGTACTCCTCAGTGGATACGAAGCCGTCCTTGCGGGTCTGCCCGCCTTTTAGGACGAGCGGTGACTTGGACAACCGGCCTTTGGATGCCGAGCGCAGCGAGAAGGTCAACGCGATGCCGACCAAGACTATTTCACCCGCTGCAAGGCCAAGTGCTGCGACCATACCATGCCGGGTCCAGGTAAAGTACACACTCGCCGCCAGCAAGGCGAAGCCGGCAATCCCCGGTACGCCAAAGCCAGGCATGAACACTTCCACCACAAGAAACCCGGTGCCTATGATGACACAAATGATAATTGCCAGGTTCTCTACAATAAACTCCATTCTCATCCCTCCTTGCTTCTATTTTACCCCAAAACATTTGATTTGATACGTTTGCAGCCTTGCATCATGCTTGTTTTTACAAGATTGATGGGCGGTTTTTGTCCCTGCTTTATGCGTTTGATTTTGAAAGCGCTGCCAGTTTGTCCCGCACCGCCTGCAGGTCCGCCCAGGTGTCCCGCTTTTTGGCAGGATCCCGCAGCAGCGCCGCGGGATGGAATGTGGGCATGATGAAAACACCTTTTGACTCCGTCCACTGGCCGCGGCACCTGGTAATCCGCTTGTCCGGACCCAGCACAACCTGCAGCGCGCTTGCGCCCAGCACCAGAATGACCTGCGGGCGAATTAAGCGCGTCTGCTCGCGCAAAAAGGGCAGGCAGTTTGCCATTTCTACGGGCAGCGGTGCCCGATTCTGAGGCGGGCGGCATTTGACCACGTTGGCGATGAAGACATCCTCCCGGTTTAAATCAATGGCTGCCAGCATCTTGGTGAGCAGCTGCCCCGCCTTGCCTACAAAAGCAAGACCAGAAGCGTCCTCCTCTGCTCCTGGTCCCTCCCCAATGAGCATCAGCCGCGCCTTGCGGTTGCCCTGGCCTGGTACCTTATTGCGAATGCCCTGTGCCAGCGCACAGCGCGCACAGGCCTGGATTTCGGTATGAAGCTGATCCCAAGGGGTCTCCATCAGGAAAAGCGGGTGTTGATTAAGGTGAACGTGTTGCTGATGTCACGCTTGAGCCAATTGACCAGGCTGAAAATGAGCAGCAGCATGATAAGAATCACCAAAACCCCCAGGATGACGCCCACAAAATCCGTCATGCCCGCGGCAAAGCGGAAGCGGTCCTGCCTGGCGGCGCGCTCTTCTTCCTTCTGAGTGAAATAATCCTGATGGTCCATCAAATCCCTCCGAACTGTAGTTTACACGAAGGGCAGGCAGGGTTCAAGCGATTTTCGCCAGATCGCACGATTGCATGGATATTTGGCAGCCCATGTGCTATTCTAATACTACAAAACACAAGGAGGATACGATGAATAAGAAACCGATTCTGGTGGTCATGGCAGCGGGCATCGGCAGCCGCTTTGGCGGGTTGAAACAGATGACACCCTTTGGGCTGCATGGGGAAAGCCTGATTGATTATTCCCTCTTTGACGCCTTGCGCGCCGGCTTTGAGCGCGTCATTTTTATCGTCAACACCCGCATCAAAGACGACTTCCGCGAGATTGTTGGTAAAAACGTCGAGAATCGTATGGAAGTGCAATACGTGATCCAGGAGTTGGACAGGTTGCCCGAAGGCTTCAGCGTACCGGAGGGCCGCAACAAGCCCTGGGGCACAGCGCATGCGATTCTCTGCTGCAAGGGTGCCATTGACGCGCCCTTTTGCGCGCTGAACGGTGACGATTTTTACGGCCTGGATGCCATGCAGAAGATATATGGGTTTTTACACGGCAATCCAGCGGGGGACCACTACGCGATGGCAGGCTTCCAGCTGCAAAACACCCTGTCTGACGCGGGCTACGTCTCCCGCGGCCAGTGTCAGGTAAACGAACAGGGCTATTTGGACAGCATCATCGAGCGCCTGCACATCATCCCAACCATTGACGGGCCCATGTACACCCTGGATAACCAGGTCTACCACCGTCTGCCCGAGAAAACCACTGTATCCATGAATATGTGGGCCTTCACACCAAGTTTGTTGGGGCATATTGAAGAGCGTTTCATGGCCTTTTACGAGGACGCCATGAAGACCAACCCCCTGAAAGCGGAGTTTTACCTGCCCAACCTGGTGGGGGATTTGCTGAAGGAAAAGCAAGCGACAGTGAAGGTGTTCACCTCAACGGACCGTTGGTTTGGTGTAACCAACGCCTCTGACCGCCCGATGGTGGAGGCGGCGATACGCGAGTTGACTGAGGCTGGCAAGTATCCAAACGGTCTTTGGAAGTAATCCAGCATCATTACGCAAAAAACAACCCATGCGGCGAACTGCTGCATGGGTTATTGTTGGCTGTTAAAAATTAAGTTGCCGGCAGTGCCTGCACCGCGATGCCGATGATGCCAGGACCGGTGTGCACACTCAGGGCTGGGCTGATGTCCGTTTTGATGAAGCGCTCGCACTGCGGCAGTTTGCGCTTTAATTCCGCCATCACGCGGTTGGCCTCTTCCACCGCGCTGCCATGGGCGACAGCGATGGAGAAGCGCAGGTTCTGGCTGGCCTCGGCGACGGCGATGGAGATGGTCTTGGCCAGCGCCTGCGCGCTGCCGCGCACCTTGGCCACGGTCTCATAAATGCCGTCGGCATTGCAGCTGATGACCGGGCGCAGCTTAAGCAAGGTTCCCAGCATCGCGGACACCTTGCCAATACGACCGCCTTTGGCCAGGTACTCCAAGGTGTCCAGGCAGAAGTAGACATGGGAGTTGTTGATGCTGTCCTGCACCTTTTTCAGGATGCTCTCCAGGCTGTCTCCCTGCTTGATCAGTTCCGCTGCGAGCATGGCCTGCTGGCCGGCGCCTATGCCAATGTTCTTGGTATCCAGCATATGGTAGTCCAGTTTGCCGTACTGCTCCGCCAGCATCCGCATCAGGTTGTGGGTGCCCGACAGCCCGCTTGAGATGGTGATGATGAGCACGGTATCGTAGCCTTCCTGCACCATTTGATGAAAGGCTGCATTCACGCGCTCTGTGCTGGGCAGGGAGGTGGTGGGAATCTCCTCCTCCAGGCGCGCGTAAATCTCCTGTGGGGTGATGTTGACGCGGTCCTCGTACTCGCCTTCTTTATAAATGATTTTAAGGGGCACGACAAAGATGTTATGCTCCTTGACAAATTCCGGCGGGACGTCTGCCCCCGAATCCACTAAAATGGCGATCTTCCTGTCCATGCTTACCTCCCAATCTGGCTGCGTGGCATTGTAGACTCTCTAAAACAACCTGTCAAATACTATCATACCCGTGTCACCTTCATCTGAAAACTGTGCCATGAAGGAAATGGGCGGGGCGCCCTCACCATCACGGTAGCTGAGCACAGTGGCCAGGTTGACGTTCGCGCTGGAAGCGATGATGTTGTCGATGATGTTGGACTGCTCATGCTCCAGCTCCTTCAGCAGGCGCTTCACCCGCGCGCGCTTGCCGCCGTCTATGGACCTGGTCACCCGACAGGCGCAGCTGGTGGTTGTGATGTCGGTGGAATCCAGCCAGTTGATGATTGCCTTCTCGCGCACCAGGTATAAGGGGCGGATGAGTTCCATCCCCTCATAGTTTTCGCTTTTCAGCCTGGGCATCATGGTTTTAAACTGACCGCCGTAGAGGATGCTGAGCAAGATGGTTTCCGCAACGTCATCCCGGTGGTGACCCAGCGCGATTTTATTGCAGCCGCGCTTCTTGGCCTCCTTGTACAGATAACCGCGGCGCATCGCCGCGCAGACATGGCAGGGTGAGTTTGCGACGCCTTCAACGATCTTGTAGATATCCGTCTTAAAAACCTCCGGCACAACGCCCACCGCCCGCGCGCAATCCATCATGATCTGATGGTTTTCTGCGCTGTACCCCGGATCCATAGACAGGTAGACTACCTCAAAGGGCACGGAGCTGTATTTCTTCAGCGTCTGCATGCACTTTGCCAGCAGCAGGGAATCCTTGCCACCAGAGAGGCAAACGGCAATCCTATCCCCCGGCAGCGCCATCTGGTAGCGCCTGACGGCGGATAAAAAGGGGCTCCAAATCTGTTTTCGAAACCGCGTGGTGAGGGCGTGTTCCATCTCGTCCCGGCGGGATGTCTCGCTCAAAAGATTTCCTCCTGTGGGAATCATTCAATTCCTGATTATCATGCTATAATCAGGGCAATACGTCAATGAAAGGATAGGGAGATGCAAAAACACCTGGAAGCAATCATCAAGCAGGCTGCGCAGATCATGATCAACAAAGCCCCCAAGGGGGTAAGCAGCAAGGAAGGCCACGCCAATTTTGTGACGGAGGCGGACAAGGAAACGCAGGACTTTTTAGAGGAAAAGCTGCTGGCTTTGCTGCCGGGCAGCGTCCTGTTTGGCGAAGAAAAGGTGAACGAGCCGCTTACAGATGAACCAACCTGGGTGGTGGATCCGATTGACGGCACGCTCAACTACATCCACGGGCTCAATCATTCCGCGGTGTCCGTCGCCTTGGTGAAGGACAAACAAGTGGAATTGGGGTTTATCTACAACCCCTTCCAGGATGAGCTGTTTTCAGCGCAGCTGGGCAAAGGCGCGTATTTGAATGGGCAGCCTATCTCCTGCTCAAGCACACCCTTTGAGCGCGCGGTGGTGTTTTATGGCACCTCCCCTTATGATGCCCGATTGGTGGACGCCACCTTTGGCGCGGTGAGCAGCCTGATGCGCAAGACCGCGGACATTCGTCGCTTTGGCTCTGCCGCGCTGGATTTAGCGTACATCGCCTGCGGGCGCGGGGATCTCTATTTTGAGTACGCCCTCTCCCCCTGGGACTACGCGGCAGGCATGCTGATTGTGACAGAGGCAGGCGGTGTGTTCAAGGCGCTGAACAGAAGGGACGATGCGCTTGATTTCTCCGCCCCGGCAGCCGTCTTTGTTTCAAACCCTCTCTGCGAGGCAGAAGGCCTTCAAATTGTGCAAAAGGAGTACTCAAATTGGCAAGCGCAGCGCCGATAATCGCCCGCTCCTCCCCCCATGTTCACACGCAGTTTTGCGACGGGCGCAGCACAGCGGAGGAAATGGTGCAGGCCGCCTTGTCGAAGGAATTTGTGAGCCTGGGATTTTCCAGCCACGCCAAGCAGGATTTTGACCCGGACTACTCCCTAGATGAGGCGCGCGAAGCCGCTTATATCCAGGAAATCAAGCGGCTGCAGGCAAAATACGCGGACCAGATCAAAATTTGGCTGGGCATGGAGCAGGACTTTTTTTCAACCGCAAACAAAAACCAGTTTGAGTACGTCATCGCCTCTGTCCACTACATAAAAATGCCAGATGGCGGCAAGCTTGCGGTGGACTCCTCAAAAGGGCAGCTGGAAGTAATCATCAAGGAAGCCTTTGAGGGTGACGCCTACGCGCTGGCAGAAACCTATTACCATATGCTGGGTCAGTTTGTGAAGGACAGCCAGCCTGACATCATCGGCCATTTAGATTTGCTGACTAAATTCAACAAGGGCAAAAGCCCCTTTGATGAATCACATCCGCGCTATGTGAAGGCCGCGACAGGGGCGATGGAGTTGGCTTTTTCAGGCTGCGAGCTGATGGAGATCAACGTGGGCGCCCTGGCCCGCACAGGAACCAAAGGCCCATATCCAGCCCTGCCGCTGCTGCGCACCTGGCGGGAGCTGGGTGGGCAGGTCATCCTGGCATCGGACTGCCATTTGGCGAAGTATCTGGACAGTTCCTATGAGACTGGCATCGCTTTGATGAAAGAAGCAGGGTTTAAAAAAGCCGCCATCCTGGGGCGGCACAACGAGTTATTTGAATGGCACAAGGTGCCGGATTAAACGCGGCAAACGCGGATACACCAAGGGGTTGAGCGCCTCTGATGAGGTTGCACAGCAAAAAGGAAACCTGTCCAAACAGAACAATGTTGTCAAGTTATGACTATACGGGGTCTATTGTCTTTAACAGGCGCTTGTTGCGCGCTTCCACCAGGGCGGAAAGCCGCTGGGTGCGCTGCTTGACACGGTAGGCAACCAGCATCCCGCTGCGGTATTTGTCCAACATCACGCGCACAGAGACCGCAACCGGCACCGCCGGCAATACGCCCAGGCCAGCTGCCATCACGGCAGCGCCGGCGGCTAAGCCCGCTCCTGTTTTAATCATCCGATAGGAGCCGTCCTGCAGGGCGGCTTTTTGCGTTTTTCGGCCCAGGATGACCTTGCCCTGTTCCGTCACCGCGATAATCACGAAGGGCAAGCCCGCGCTGAGCGTGCTCATCAGCTCGCCCATCAGGCCGCTGTCTTCCATCAGACCCAGGCTGACGCCCACCTCATCTAAGTGCGACAGGGCCGTGGTAATGCTGTCCGTCAGCGTCCCGCGGCTGCGCTGCTGATAGTTTTCAACCATGTCTTGATACGTCATCTTACTTTACCAGTGCTTTGATCAGCGCGGTGATGACCCAGGAACCGCCAATGATTGCAGCAATCCAGGTAATCTGCCGCAGGATGCGCAACATCCCGGAGTCGCGCTTAGTTCGCTTGTCCGCCTTGGCCTGCAAGGCGTCCACCTTTTTTGTCACTTCTGTCAGCCGCTTTTCCTGCTCTCTTAAGCGCTGTGACAGTTTGTCCTGCTCCTCCCCCTGCAAACTGCTTGCAGAGCGCAGCGCTTCCTGGTCTGCGTAGAGGCCTTCTGTGACAATGACCATCTCCTGGGTGAATTCCTCCACCAGGCGCGGCAGATCCTTGCCGGAAATGGACTCCTTTGCGGTCTGAAGAAAATCCATGGATTTGGAAAGGAGACCCTGCTTTTTTTGCGGGTCGTTTGCGGGCAGTTGCTCCTTAGTTGGCATCTTTTCTTCGTTCATCTTACACCAGGCTGATGCCGCTGGCCGCCTGTTCCGCCCGGTAGCGGGTCAGCAGGGACTGGATGCGGTTATAGGGGTTTAGCAGCGCGCTGAGGCTGCGGTCGTGGTTGAGGGTGGCAATGAGGTAGGAGATGTACTTGCTCATGTCGGCCTCCACAAACCATTTGGCGGCTTGCAGCTCCGGCGAGCGGTAGGTGAGGTTGGTCGCCACCACGCGGTGGATGATGCCCTGCTGGTAGGCCTCCTCAAACTCCTCAATCCCATTGGTGAAAAACGCGAAGGTGACGATGCAGAAAATGCGCTTCGCTTTGCGCTTTTTAAGCTCCTTTGCCAGATCCAGCATGGACTCACCAGAGGAGAGAATGTCATCCGCCACGATGATGTCCTTGCCCTCCACCGAGGCGCCCAGATACTCATGCGCAACGATGGGGTTGCGGCCGGCGATGACTTGTGTATAGTCGCGGCGCTTGTAGAACATGCCCAGCTCCAGCGCCAAGACGGAGGAATAATAGATGTTGCGCTGCACCGCGCCCTCATCGGGGCTGACGACCATCAGATTATACTTGTCGATTTGCAGATCCTTCACCGAGCGCAGCAGCGCCTTTAACATCTGGTAGGTGGGCATGACGTTTTCAAAACCGCACAGGGGCACGGCATTCATCACACGCGGATCGTGCGCGTCAAAGGTGATGATGTTGGCCACGCCCATGGCCTCCAGCTCCTGCAAGGCCATCGCGCAATCCAGGCTTTCCCGGGTGTTGCGGCGATGCTGACGGCTTTCGTACAGCATGGGCATGATGACGTTCACACGCTTGGCCTTGCCAGCAATGGCGGCGATGATGCGCTTGAGATCCTGGTAGTGATCATCCGGGGACATGGGTACTTCCAGGTCGTACATCCTGTAACGGATGTTGTAGGCGCAGACATCCACCAGGATGTAGATGTCATAGCCGCGCACACTCTCCCTGATGACGCCCTTGCCCTCCCCCGTGCCAAAGCGCGGACAGCAGGCATCGATTAAGAAGTCCTCCCGGCCGTGACCTGGTCTGGTGTAGAATTCCTCGTCCTGCAAATCCTGCAGCTCATGCCAGCGCAGCAGGTAGTTGTTGACATTGGCGCCCAGGCCGTCGATGCCTTGCATGGCAATTATCCCAAGCGGCCCATACTGGACATTGCTTAAGTTTTCGCCCCACTCCGACAGAAAATTATCCACCATTTTACGCTTCCCCCTGCCTTCGTGCATCTTGATCTGTGTTCGCTTGCATGAAAATCATTTCTCGCTCATTAAGCTCAGGCTGATTCTGGGCAGCGTCTCCTCGTTGCCTTGCGCATCCGGCGCGACGTTCATGCCTTCCATTAAGCCGTAGATGTTGACCTGGCTGTTAACCTCAAAGCCCGGGTCGGTATCAGAGGTGATATAGAGGATGTCCGTGAAGCCGGATTCGGTTTTGTTGAGGGCCAGGCGCAGCACCCAGTTGTCCGCGTCGTTCCCCTTGGCAACCAGTGTCCCCTGGTAAAACAGCATTTTGCCGTCGTACATGTTGGGGTTCTGGGTTAATTCTGTATAGCTTGGGCTGAGCGCGCTTTTCTTGAGCAGCTCCTCCCGCGCCAGGGGGCTCAGCACGCGCACACCAGTGTAGTTGAACACGCGGTCCTGCAGGCCCTTCTTGGTCAGCACCAGGCGAATGGTGTAGGTGCCTTCCTCCTTCGTGTCAAAAGTGAAGCTGAAGGTGCCATTGCGTGCGACGTTCTTGGTGGTTTCCTTCCCGTTGACAGTGAGGGTGGCCTTTACGTTGCTTTCTGTCGTGCTGCCGGCTAAGACAAACTGATCCTCCAGCAATTCCCCCGAGGGTACGGACGTCAAGCTGACAGGGATTAAGCCCGCTTGATAGCGGATATTATATGAGCGGTTGAGGTCCTCCAGCCCAGCGCTTTGCACCGTCAAGGTCATCACGTAAACGTCCTGACTGGGCAGCTCAATGGGCAGGGAGTAGGCGCCGGATTTGTTCGCCTTGGCCTCAAACACCTTGGTGGCGCTGGTGGAAAAGGACATCAGCACCGCGCGCAGGTTGGCCTCCGGCTTGGTCTTGCCCTTCATGACAAAATTGGGCTTGCTGGTTTCAACCGGCGCAGTCACCGTTTCATCCAGCGAGAGGGGCAACGGCGGCACGGGCAGGATGCTGGTAAAAGTGAAGGTGTCAAACACCTTGTTGAGCGCCGCGTTATCCCGGGCAGTCAACTGCCGGTCAAACACTTGCATATCCACCGTGATGGTGTAGCCGTTGCGGATGGTTCTGCGCTGGAAGCCCCGGCGGGCAAGCTCCCCGTTTAAGCGGTAGGAGTAGCGCAGCTGTAAAAATCGGCCAATGTTTTTAAAACTCTTCCAGGAGATTGAGTCATAGCGATAGCCAAGAATGGTATAAGCACCGCTTCCCCCGTGGGAAACGCGGTACTTCGCGCGCACATCGGGCGTGTGCTCGTTGATGTCAAAAAGCCGTTGGCCGTCCACATCCTGAAGCGCTGTGATGACCAGCACACGGTTATTGGCCGTGTCATACGCCTGCAGCAGGATGCCACGCGCCTCAAAATCCGCCTGCCAGGCTGCCAGTGTGCCGCCCTGCTGTTGAATAAATGCCTCGTTGTCTTTTAGGTTTGCCGGCGTCAAAACAGGCTGGTACACACCCTCCGGCAGGCTGACCGCCGCATTCACCCCCTCGAACTGAAAGGATTCCGCGGCTGAAGCTGGCAGGAAGCTCATCATCATAAGCAGCGCGCACAGCAGACTAAAAACCCGTTTTCGCATCGCTGACCTCCTTGATTGTCTCTGTCCACATCCTATCACACATGCCCTTCCCCTTCAACCAACAACACATCCAATCAGCGGGGGTCAGACAAGAAAGATTTGTGAACAAACCCGAACTTTTTTACGCAATATCCTGAAATCGTCCCGGTTTTATGGTAAAATGAAAGCAGCATAGATGAGGTGAGTAGTATGGAGAAGATAAAACGCGGGGAACGGCTGATTGCCATGGTCAGGATGCTGTCCTTTCATCCGAATAAAGTCATCCCTTTTCAGGTGTTTTGTGATCAGTTTAATGCGGCCAAATCCTCCATCAGCGAGGACATCGCGATGATTGAGCGGGTGATCGCCTCCTTTGGCTTGGGCGAGGTTACAACAGTAACGGGCGCTGCAGGCGGTGTGCGCTTCCGCCCGATGATGAGCTGGGCGGATGCACTGGGCTTCATCAGCGGCATCGCGGAAGCCTTGAACACACCGGACCGCGCCTTGCCAGGCGGGTATCTGTATTTGTCAGACCTGTTGTCCGACCCTGTGATGACGCGGAAGATGGGCATCATCATGGCCCGCCCCTCGTTTGACTTAGGTGTGGATTTCGTGCTCACAATGGAAACAAAAGGCATCCCCGTTGCCATGATGACGGCAGAGGCACTGAATGTACCGATGCTGATTGCGCGGCGCAGCAACAAGGTGTACGAGGGCAGCTCGGTCAACATCAGCTATCCCGACGGCAAGGGCGGGATTGAAACCATGTCCTTGGCCCGCCGCGCGGTGATGCAGGGGCAACGCGCGCTGATTGTGGATGATTTTATGCGTCATGGCGGCACCGCGGCCGGCATGATCACCCTGATGCAAGAGTTTAATATCGAGGTAGCCGGCCTGGCCTTTATGTTGGCGCAGGAGCGGGAGCAGCCGCTGACAGACCTGCCCGAGTGGCCGCTGATGACTTTTTCGGGTGACGGAATCGAAACGCCCATGGTGGTCCGTCCCGCCCAGTGGTTGGCAGACCTTGGGGACCCCCGCTGATGAAAGCATTGGTTGGCTTGGGCAACCCGGGCCCTGAATACGAATTAACCCGCCACAACGTAGGTTTTTTAGCCTTGGAGGAAGCCGCCAGCTTGCTTGGTATCGCGGGTGAGCGCAGCCGCTTTAAGGGCATAGTAATGGAAGGGCGGCTTGGGGATGAGCGCGTGGTGCTTTTTAAACCTGCCACCTACATGAACCTGTCTGGAGAGGCTTTGGTTGAGCTGATGCACTGGTATAAGTTGGAGCCGGAAGACATCTTCATCATGTCCGACGACATCGACCTTTCCCCCGGCATGATGCGCCTGCGCCAAAAGGGTGGGGCGGGTACACATAACGGCTGGCGAAGCATCATCCAGATGGCGGCCAGCCAGGGTTTTCCCCGCGCGCGTATTGGCATCGGCGCGCCGCCCCAGCACTGGGACCTGAAGGACTGGGTGCTCTCCCGCTGGGACCAGGATGAGAACGCCGAGGGCATCAGGGAAGCCATCCAGTTGGCCGCGAAGGCGGGCGTCAGCTTCCTGAAAAACGGGATGCAGCTGACCATGAATCTATACAACATCAAAAGCCGGCCAAAAAAGCCTGCTGAAAATGAGAATACAATAGCACCCGAGGATACTGATGCTGTCTGAGATCCTCCCCCGTCTCGCCTCAGACCCGGTCTTTTGCGAAGCTCGGGACGCTTTGCGTCAGGGCAAACGAACAGCGCTGTACGACATGACACAGACACAGCGGCTGCTTTTCGCGCTGGCCATGGCAAGGCAACGACCTGTTATCTACCTGCTGCCCAATGAGCGCGCCGCCCGTCAGGCTTATGAGGACGCGCTTGGCTTGCAGGCGCAGGACGTGGTCTACTTCCAGCAGACGGATTTGCGCTTCATGCGCGCAGTTACGGGGCTGGAGAGCCAGTGGCAGCAAATTACAACGCTGTCACTGCTTATCACCGGGAAAGGCCGCTTGATGATTTGCGCCATCGACGCGCTGCAAACCCATATGCCGCCAAAGGAATGGTTCGCGGATGCCATGCGGGCCATCAAAATTGGTGACACCCATATGCCCGAGGACTTGGCGCGGGACTTTGCGCGCCTGGGATATGAGCGGGTGGACCTGGTAGAGGGCAAGGGCCAGTTTGCCCTGCGGGGCGACATCCTGGACATCTATCCGCCCGCGATGGACATGCCCGCGCGCATTGAATTATTTGATGTGCAAGTGGACAGCATCCGTCTGTTTGATCCCCTGACACAGCGCAGCGCCCAGCGGGTGGACCAGGTGCTGATGACCCCGGCTTCCATGCATGTGATTCCAGAGCCCCAACGCGAGCAGGCGGCAAAGAGGCTGCGCACCTTACTTGAAAAAACAGATCTGTCCCCAACGCATCACGCGGTCATGGATGGGGACATGGTGCTGCCAGACCCTGGGGAGGTGCTGGAAACTGGCATGACCCTGCATCCGGAACTTTGGGCGCATGCCCTTTATCCGGAGGATTCCTCCCTGCTCTCCTACCTGCCAGATGCCTGGCTTGTCATTGATACCCCGGAGCGCGCCATGCAGCGACTGGCGGATCATGCGGAAGGCTTTGTTGAGGAATACCACAACGCGCTGGAAAACCGCTTAGCGCACCCCGCGCAGGCAGGCTTGATCCGCAGCCAGGAGGAAATGCTGACGCTGTTGGGCCAGCGCACCATCTGTACCGTGCAGGATTTGCTGCGCGGGATGGGCAACCTGACGCCGCAAGCCGTGATGGCCTTCCCCGGCCAGCGCATAGACAGCTATCGGGGCCGGATTGAAGCCCTGGCAGAGGATGTAACTGCCTGGCAGGCTGAAGGCCTTTTTACAGTGCTGTTCACAGGCGGGCAGACACGGTCCGAGCGCCTAGCAGCCGCGCTGGCGGCCAGGGGCATCAGTGCCGCCATGAGCGAGGAAACAGAAGGCGACCGTCGATTGCTGCTGCACCCTGGCAACATCCATGAAGGGGCGCTCATCCGCGGTGCGAACCTGGCACTCATCGCACCCCATGAGCTGTTTGGCGCAAGCCGCACCAAGGCGCGCAAGCCGCAGACCGCAGGCCAGCGCATTGAGGCGTTTACTGACTTATCCATTGGCGACTATGTCGTGCACGACCATCACGGCATCGGTGTGTACCAGGGGACGGTACGCCTGCAATCTGAGGGCATCTGGCGGGATTATCTGTTCATTCAGTACCGCGGCAGCGACAAGCTGTATATCCCCGCAGACCAGTTTGACCGGGTGCAAAAATACATCGGCAGCCCGGACACCGCGCCCCCGCTTAATGACTTGAGCAGCAACACCTGGAGCCGGCAGAAATCCCGGGTCAAGCTTGGTCTTAAGCAATTGGCCTTTGATTTGGTAGAGCTGTACGCCAGCCGTCAAGCCACGCCTGGTTATGCCTTTGAGCCCTTTGAGCCCTTTGAGAGCCAGTTCGCAGACATGTTTGACCATGAGCTGACCCTTGACCAGGAGCAGGCCGTGAATGAGGTGCTAAAGGACATGGAGCGCCCGCAAAACATGGATCGACTGCTGTGCGGTGATGTTGGCTACGGCAAAACCGAGGTAGCCATGCGCGCGGCCTTCCGGGCTGTGATGAACGGCAAGCAGGTCGCATTCTTGGCCCCCACCACCATCCTGGTGCAGCAGCATGTGCGCACATTGCAAAAACGCTTTGAGGGCTTTCCGGTGCGCATCGACTTTGTCAGCCGCTTCCGCTCCCCCAGGGAGAACCGGGAAACCCTGCAGAAGGCCCGGGAGGGCAGCATCGACATCCTGGTGGGCACCCACCGGCTGCTGAGCCGGGACGTGGCCTTCAAAAACCTGGGCCTGTTGATCATCGACGAGGAGCAGCGCTTTGGCGTGCGCCACAAGGAGCAGATCCAGAACCTGAAATCCACCGTGGACGTGCTGACCTTAAGTGCCACCCCCATCCCCCGCACCCTGCACATGTCCATGGTGGGGGTGCGGGATATGAGCTTGCTGGGCACCCCGCCGGAGGACCGCTTCCCCGTGTCCACCTATGTGGTGGATTACCGGGATGGCCTGATCCGGGACGCCATCATGCGGGAGTTGAACCGGGAGGGCCAGGTGTTCTTCCTGTACAACCGGGTGAGCGACATGGACCGGATGGCGGCCCATCTGCGGCAATTGGTCCCCGAGGCCCGGATTGCCGTGGCCCACGGCCAGATGCCGGAAAACGTCTTAGAGGACGTGATGCACGAGTTTTATCTGGCCCGCCACGACGTCCTCCTGTGCAGCACCATCATCGAAAACGGCCTGGACATCCAGAACGCCAACACCCTCATCGTCTATGATGCTGACCGCTTTGGCCTGTCCCAGCTGTACCAATTGCGGGGCCGGGTGGGCCGCAGCAACCAGGCCGCCTTCGCTTTCTTCACCGTGCGTCCGGACAAGGCCCTGTCGGAGACGGCAGAAAAGCGCCTGAGCGCCATCAAGGAGTTCACCGCCTTTGGCGCAGGCTTCCGCATCGCCATGCGCGACCTGGAAATCCGGGGCGCTGGCAACATCTTTGGCCCGGAGCAGTCCGGCCAGGTGGCGGTGGTGGGCTATGAGATGTATGTGCGCATGATTGAGGAGGCCATCCGGGAGGCCCAGGGGGATTTCTCCGGCCTGCGGGACAGCGAGTTGGAGACCAGGGTGGACATCCTGGTGAACGCCTTCTTGCCCGAGGACTATGTGCGGGGCGAGGGCCAGCGGATCGAGATTTACAAGCGCATCGCCATGATCCGGTCCCAGCAGGACGAAATGGAATTGGTTGACGACCTCATCGACCGCTTTGGGGAGCCGGAGGAGCCTGTGATCAACCTGATCCACATCGCCCGGCTGCGGGCCCTGGCCAACGCCCTGGGGGTGGACCAGGTGAAATTGGACCGGGGGGAGCTGCTGCTGCGCTTCCATCCCCAATACGCCGTGGACCCCATGGCGCTGTACCAGGCCTTGAGCCAGGTGAAAAGCGGCATGGCCCTGCAGGCCGGCAAACGCTACACCACCCTGCTGGTTGCTGTGGGGAAAAAGGACAGCATCGCCGCGGTGAAGGCGGGGATCGCGGCGCTGGAGAGGCTGATGGAACTGATGGCGGAGGCAGAAAAAACGCCTGTCGGATGACAGGCCAGAACCGCGGATTGGAAGCTGATGGCATGATGCTACATCAGCTTCTTCTTTTTGAAAAAGGCGATGGTGCCGGCGATGATCAGCACGAAGACCACCAGCAGCACCGGGTAGGCCAGCTTCCATTCCAATTCAGGCATGTGCTTGAAGTTCATGCCGTACCAGCCCACGATGAGGGTGAGGGGCAGGAAGATGGCGGTGATGAGGGTGAAGACCTTCATGATGTTGTTGAGGGCGTAGTTGAGGGCGGCGTCCAGCATCTCCCGCAATTGGGTGAGGCTTTCGCTGAGGGCGCGAACCCCGGTGATGAGGCGCTCGGCCCTTGTGGACAGCACCCGGAAGAAGCTTTCGTGCTTGTCCTCGAACAGCTGGTTTTCGTCCTCCTCCAGCTCTGTCGCAATGTCCAGCAGCTGCTCGTAGTAGTTGCGGATCAAGGACAGTTGCCGGCGGTAGCCGTAGATCACCTTGTTCATCTCCTCGTCAGCCTGGCCGGACACCACCCGGTCCTCCAGGGCCAGCAACTCGTCCTCGATGCTCTCCAGCTTGCGGTTGCCGCCCTTGAGCAGCCGCTCCAGGAAGCGGTAGAAGACCCGGGCGATGGAGGTGTGGTTCTTCTCCTGGTCCAGGATGGAGGCCAGCAGGGCGGCCTCGCTGCCGTCCTGGTCCTGGATGGACACCAGGCAGAGCAGCTCCTTCTTGATGATGAACAGCACCCGGTCCATGTCGGCCTCCAGGTCGTCCACGTTGATGATGTTCAGGTAGCCCACGCTGCTGTCGTGGTAGACGTCCAGGCTGCTTCTGAAATAGCTGCGCTCGGTGTTGAGGTCGTTGATGATCGCTTCGTCCAGGCCCAGGGTTTTGTAGTGGGCTTTGAAAAACTCTGGGCTTACAAAGCAAATCCCTGCGCCATGGTGCAAAAAATCCCCTTCTTCCACCGGGTGGATTCTGCCCTCCTTGAAGCGATAAAACAGGGTTTCTGGCATATGCATCCCCTCCTGGACAACAGCATACCGCGTTTTTCTCCGTTTGAACAGTGAAAAAGCTGCCGCCCGCAGGGGAAGCAGCTTGTTAAGCGTGAGTTAAGCTATCAGGCCTTGGTGTCCAGCATCAGGACTCCTTTTTGTCCCCCAGGCTGAGCACAAAGTTCAGCACGATGCCCAGGATGGCAGCGCCGGCAATGGCGGGCACGTTGATGCCGAAGAAATCGATGTTACCGCCAAAGGCGTAGTTGACCCCCAGGCCAAAGGTCATGATGACGGCGATGACGGCGATGTTCTTGCTGTCAAACATGCTCACACCCTTGTCAATCAGGATGGCAATGCCCTGGGCTGCGATGGCGCCAAAGAGATAGATTTCCAGCCCGCCGATGACCGCCACCGGAATGCCAAAGATGACTTGAATAAATGGGGTGAAGCAAGAGATGAGCATTGCCAGGATGCCGGCCGCAAGCATGACCGGCACAGAAAAGACCTTTGTGATGGCCATGGTGGAGATGTTCTCCCCGTAGTTGGTGCCAGCCGGGCCGCCCACAGCGCCGGAGATCATGTCGCAGATGCCGTCGCCGATGAGGTTACGGTCCAGCATGGAGGCGATGTCAAAATGGCGGTTTTTCTTTTTGGCCTCGTTGTTCACATAGATGTCCAGCTGGTAGATGTGGGCGGTGGACTCGGGAATGGTGGCAATGGCAATGGGCATGATGGCCGCCACTGCCGCCCAGGATACCGTGGGCAGGGTGAAGGCGGGCAGGGCGAAGAAGCTGCCGTCCCCCAGTTTCCATACCGAGGCACTCAAGGCTTCGGCAGGGATGCTGCGGAAGAAGTTGCCAGCACCAAAGGCATAGGCCAATCCAGCCACGGCACAGCCGGTGAGGGCGCCTAAGAGCAAGGGCAATTGGCCCAGGAAGCCCTTCAGTTTGCGGCTGTAAATAACGGTGGAGAACAGGGTGACCAGGGAGATGACCCACACCATGGAGGACTGCATGCTGCCGTCAGCGAGCTGCTGGGGCGCCGCGTCCATCATGGCGTTGCCGGCCAGGGTGAGGCCGATAATCATGGCCACAGGGCCTGTGACCTGGGCGGGCAGAATCTTTTCCACCTTTTCCCGGCCGCCCCATTTGACCAGCAGGCCAGCGGCGATGCTGACCAGGCCGGAGAAGATGATGCCAAACTGGGCGACGCTGATGAATTCGGGGGGCAGGATGCCGTTGTTGGCCACCATCAGCTGGTGGTAGGTCAACTCGCCCGCCTTCATGCTGGCAATGGCGGTGAGATAGGCAAAGGAGGAGCCGTAGTACATGGGGATTTTGCCGCCGGTGATAAAGGTGAAGCACACCGTGGCTCGAGTTGATGGCATTGATGTCATATTACTTTGCCCGTCTGTGGAAACATATCAGCAGCATTTTTGGAACTATCGGTAGACGGGAACATATCCAGCGGTTTTTGACCATTTTAAGAAATTTCGGTATGAGAGAACCTATCAATGGAATTCTCAACACCAGCCTTTTAGAGATTAAGGGAAGA
>JAAYFC010000058.1 GCA_012728435.1 Clostridiales bacterium
GAAGTGGTGGGCCTTCAGGGACTTGAACCCCGGACCAACCGGTTATGAGCCGGCCGCTCTGACCAACTGAGCTAAAGGCCCGTCTGCTTTGCCTGCCATGAGCTGTGGTTCAAAAAGTGGTGACCCCGAGGGGACTCGAACCCCTGTTACCGCCGTGAAAGGGCGGTGTCTTAACCGCTTGACCACGGGGCCCCATGTCTTCACCCGGGAAAAAAATGGTCGGGGTGAAGGGATTTGAACCCCCGGCCCCATGCTCCCAAAGCACGTGCGCTACCAGGCTGCGCTACACCCCGAAGGTGGCCGCCAAAGCGGCGACAATGGACATATTATCAAAGACTGCTTGCCTTGTCAACACTTCCTGCAAAGTTTTTGTGCCGGCCCAGGCAAATTTGCCGCACGCGCATTTTACTGGAAAACAACCGCGCTGCGCCTTAGGAATAATAGATCCACAGCATCAACAAAGACAGGACGATGAACACCAGCCCCATCACCAGGGTGGTGAACTCCGCTTTCTGGCGCTTGTCCGCGCGCATGGTTTTGTAGTCGTAGAAGTTTGGAAAATTCTCCGGTTTGACAAAGGGCGTGAACATCACCAGCATGCTGCGGAAGGCATAGGTGAAGATGTCAAAAAAACCGGTGCTGGAAATCCACACCAGGAGGCCCACGCTGGTGACGAACAAGCCAACCACAAAGAAGCCGTCACTGAGCGGGTGGGCGTTGATGACAAAGGGCAGGCCCCAGCGGAAGCCCTGGTGGTAGGCGATGGCAAAGGAGACAGCAAACAATACCAGCATGATGATGCTTCGCGTGAGCCATTTCCTCTTTGGCGTTTCCTCAACCGGGGGCTTCCACTTGTCCCAGGTGCTTTGGCTGGGTTGATTGTCTTGTGTCATCCTGCTCCTTTACAAGGGTGCCCCGGCAAGCCGGGGCACCAAGTGTTGTCAGACCTTCTCCTCTGCCCTGAAGCGCGCCAGTTCCTCGTCGTTGCAATAGACGAAATGGCCCGGATACACTTCCTGGAAGGTGGGTTGGTTGACTGAATAATCATGGGAAATCAAGGGGTTGTACTTGATGCGGACGCGGTCCTTCTCATACAAGGGGTCCGGCAGGGGGATGGCGGACAGCAGGGACTGGGTGTAGGGATGCAGCGGGTTTTTGAACAGCTCATCCGAGTCCGCCAGTTCCACCAGCTTGCCATAGTACATCACCCCGATGCGGTCTGAGAAGTACTTGACCACCGACAGGTCGTGCGCGATGAACAGGATGGTCAGCCCCAGGCTGTGGCGCAGGTCGTTCATGAGGTTGATGACCTGGGCCTGGATGGAGACGTCCAGGGCGCTGACCGGTTCGTCAGCGATGATCAACTCCGGTTCCATGACGACAGCCCTGGCGACACCGATGCGCTGGCGCTGGCCGCCGGAAAACTCATGGGGGTAGCGGCTGGCGTGCTCGCGCACCAGGCCGACCATCTCCAGCACCCGAAACACCTTTTCATCGATGACGGCCTTGTCCTTTTCGCCGCGGATGACCAGGCCTTCGGCAATGGTTTCATACACGGTCATGCGGGGGTTCAAGGACGCGATCGGGTCCTGGAAAATCATCTGGATCTGCGTGGTGAAGCGCTGGTTTTTGGCGACTCCGCGGTCATACTCGTACTTCTTTTGCAGCCTTGCCAGCTCCTCGCCGCTTGCCTTTTCAAGCAGGGGCTTGTAACGCTCTTCCACTTCCCGGATTAAGAGGTCCGCGTGCAGCTTGTCCGCGTTTTCATGGTCGTATCGCGCCTTGCGGATTTCATCCTGCTTGGCTTTGATGAAGGCCTTCAGCTCTTCCTTGCGCTGGGTCATAGCGCTTTTCATTTCTCTGCGGGCGCCCGAGATGGCATCCTTGTAGGATTTGCTGCCCGCCGCGATGCGCTTGCCTTTGAAGTAAATGCTGCCGGAGGTGATGTCATACAGCCGGATGATGGAGCGTCCGGTGGTGGTTTTTCCGCAGCCTGACTCACCGACCAGGCCAAAGACCTCGCCTTTTTTGATGTTGAAGCTGATGTCATCCACGGCTTTGGTGGATTTAAAGTACTGGCACAGGTTTTCTACCCGCAGCAGCTCGGGGGCATGTTGATTACTCATGGCTGTTCACCTCCGCCCTGGCTTTCATTTTACGGATGCGTTCCACGACCACCGCCGGCGGGTTGGCTTTTGGCGCGTCCGGATGCAAAAGCCAGGTCGCGGCAGAGTGGGTTGGGCTGAGGTCAAACATGGGCGGCTCCATTTCAAAGTCGATTTCCATCGCATAGCGGTTGCGGTCCGCAAAGGCATCGCCTTTGGGCGGATAAATCATGTTGGGCGGCGTGCCCGGGATGGCTTCCAGCTTTTCCTTGGTATCCAGGTCGGGCATGGATGACAGCAGCGCCCAGGTATAGGGATGAGCGGGTTCGTAGAATACTTCCTGCGCAGTCCCCTGCTCCACAATCTTTCCGGCATACATAACAGCGATCCGGTCTGCCATGTTGGCAACGACGCCCAGGTCATGGGTGATGAAAATGATGGACAGGTTGCGTTCCTTTTTCAGCTTGTTGATCAGTTCCAGGATCTGCGCCTGGATGGTGACATCCAGCGCCGTGGTGGGCTCGTCGCAAATGAGGATGTCCGGGTCCGCGGCCAGGGCGATGGCAATCACGATGCGCTGGCGCATGCCGCCGGAGAACTCAAAGGGATACTGGCGGTAACGCTGGCGCGGCTCGGGAATGCCCACCTCCTCCATCAGCTTGATGGCCTTGGCCTTGGCGGCGTACTGGGTGACTTTGTTGACGATGCCCGCCGCGTTCTCATTAAGGTAAGCCAGCAGCTGGACTGCCTTTTGGTGCTTGTTCTCATGGGGCTCCTGGATGTTCATCGCCTGATACTTGTCGGCCAGGTTGACCATTTGCTGTTGGATGTCTGCGCGGACGCGGTCCATATCCACCACGGCGGGCGGGATGACTTTCCAGCCGGGGTCCTTGCCCTGGGCGATCAGCCGGTCATGCTTTTCCTGCTTGCGTTGGAAGGCGTTGACGCGCTTTTCGTTGTTCTTCAGGCCATCGTCATACATTTTCAGGAAGCCTTTGATGGCGCCGGAAAAGGTCCAGGCGGCGCTGTCTTTGATCACCATGATGGGCTCTATGCTTGCGTCCACCTTTTCGTAGATGCCGGCCGCGACAGGCTTGAAGGCCTCCACGCCGCCGTTTTGAATGGTTTCGACGCCGCCGCGCAAGGCCTGGATGGCATTCTCGCGCAGCTGAACATGCTTTTTGTCCGAATAATCCAGGGCTTTTTCGACCTTTTCCAGGAACTTCCGGGCGAACTCCGACTCATAATAATCAATATATTTGATGTTATTCTCTTCTACAGTGCCGGTGAGTTCGCGGTCATTGTTGCGATAGCTGTAGTAAGCCATGGGCAGCAAATCGGGCACCGGCTTGTTGATGATATCGGCCACGCCCTGCCGCAGCTGCAACAGTTTTTCTTTTAAGGGGGTGAAATCCTTCGCGCGTTCCTGGTTGCCCAGGCCTTCCGCCAGGCTGTCCGCCAGGGTGATGAGGTGGTTTTCTTTGTCTGAGATGACAAAGACGTCCTTCGCGTCATGCACCAGGCGGCGCAGCTCCTTCAGCTGCTCCTTGGGCTTTTTCAGGGCGTTCTTTTCAATGTAGAACAGCAGGTCCTCTATCTCTTCCCGGGCGCCGGAAACCGCGTCCCTGGCCTTGGCGTAGGAGCGTTCGCGGTTGATGAACTTCATGATCATCTGCTTGTAGTCGTTCATCATGCGTTTGGACTCATCCGCGTTCATGGGGTCGGACTCCAGCATGTACTTCTCAAGCAGGGCCGTCTTCTCATCGAAGTTTCTTTTGCTGGAAGCCTGGCGGGCTTTGCCTTTGAGCAGCATGGCCTCTGTCAGCTGCTTGCCGATGCGCATGATAGGGTTCAAGCTGGACAACGGGTCCTGGAAGATCATGGCAATCTTGTCCCCGCGCAGCTTGTGGAAGTCTTCTTCCTCAATTTTCAGCAGGTCCTGGCCGTCATACAGCATTTCGCCGCCTTCGATGATGGCGTTGCCCGCCAGGATGCCAAGGATGCCCTTGCAGGTGACGGATTTGCCGGAGCCGGATTCACCGACGATGGCCAGGGTCTCCCCCTTGTTCAGGTGGAAGGATACGTCACGCACCGCCTGCAGTTTGCCGCCGATGGTGCGGAAAGAGATGCGCAGATTGTTTACTTGCAGTATTTTGTACATTAGTCTTCCACCCCCCGCAGTGAAGGATTAAAGGCATCCCGCAGCCCATTGCCAAAGAGATTAAAGGAAATCATCAACAGGGAAATGAACAGGGACGGGAAGAAAATGATGAAGGGATAGGTGGACAGGAAGTTCTTGCCGTTGGCCAGCATGGTGCCCACGCTGGTCATGGTGGAGGATTCCAGGTTGATGATGCCCAGGTAGGTCATGGAAGATTCTGAGAAGATGACGCCGGGAATGACCAGGATTGAACCGGTGATGATGGTGCCCATGGAGTTGGGGAAGATGTGCTTAAACATCAGCCGGCTGTCGCTGGCGCCCAGGGTCCTGGCCGCAAGGACATACTCCTGTCTCTTGAAGCGGTAAAACTGCATGCGCACCCGGGCAGCCATGCCAATCCATCCTGTCAGGATGAAGGCGAAGAATAAGGCGCCGGCGACCCCTACATGCTTTGCCATGTGCAGCTGGAACAAAGTGGTCGCCACAATGAAGGGGATCCCTGCCAAGATGTCGGAGATGCGCTCCATGGTCAAGTCAATGGCGCCGCCATAGTAGCCTTCAATGGCGCCATAAATGGCACCGATGAACAGGTTGATTGAGGATACCAGGATCGCAAGCATAAACGAGAACCGGGCGCCGGCCGCCAGGCGCGTGAAGATGTCCTGGCCCCGGTCTGTGGTGCCAAAGGGAAAGGACGGTTCAAAGCCGTAGCGGTAATTGAAGTATTGATACTTGCTGACGCGCGCGACATATGACCTGGTGGTACTGGTGCCGGTGACCCGGGCGTAGGCCATGGGTTTTTCCGGGTCATTGTCCTGGGGGATCCGCAGGCTGGTGTAGCTGGTGTCAGTCGGGGTGGTGGTTCTGTAAATCGGCACAAAGTTCCCATCTTTGTCCAGCTGGGGGATGCCTTTGGGGTTCGCTTTGTACCAGATGTTGGCATTGACCTGCTTGGCATCGGTAATGGCCGGATAAATTACCTGAATTCCTGTTTTATCCTGCCAGGCCTGCAAGTCCGCGTATTGAGCGGGCGTGAAGGTCAGGTAAATCATGCCCATCCGGTAGTAGTTGTCCACCTTGATGTCATAAAACCGTGATGTCTTGCTGGCGGTTGAATCAGTATAGGCCGCGCGGTACACTTCCAAAACCGGGTTCATGCCCGTTTCTTCATAAATCCCGCGCAGAATCTGAAAATCCGGGTCATTCAAAGTGACCTTGGATGTGCCATCCATCCCCAAGAAGGCAAGGTACTTGTTCTTTGGCGGCAGCTTGCCATAATTCAAATACATGGTGTCCGTCAGGGAGGTGGTGTAGTTGTTCCGGCCGATGATGGGACCAAAAATCGCGTACAGGAAGAGAATCAAAATGATGATTGAGGCCACCACAGACGCCCTGTTCCGGCTGAACCGCTGCAGAACGTCTCTGAAATAGCTGACTGGCTTGGTCTCCAGTTTTTTATCATGAAGCCTATCCGCGTCATCCACAAAGACAAACTTCTCTTTGGGAATGTTCTGATAAAACTTGTTTTCGCTCATTACTTTTTGCTCCCCATTCTAATTCTGGGATCCACAAAGCCATAGCTTAGGTCAATGATGATCCCGCTGACAAGTCCGACAAGCGTATAAAACGCCGACAGGAGCATGAAGAAATTATAGTCGGGCGGAGAGGCGGTAATTGAACTGACATACAGCGGCCCGACCCCCGGTATGCCAAAAATCTGCTCGATGATCAAAGAGCCGCCGATGATGCCGATGAACTCACCCAGAATCATCGGGAAGATGGGCACCATGGAATTGCGCAGGGCATGCCGGACAGTGGTTTGTGACCGTGTCAACCCTTTGGTCCGCGCCAGCAGCAAAAACTCGCTGGTCAACACCTCGGTCAATTCAGCGCGGGTGTAGCGCGTCAGCCCGGCCACGATGCCAAATCCGAGGGAGATGATGGCCGGCACCAAAGAAACAAAGGTCTTCCAGGACAGCAGGTCGTTGCCCGGCTCCATCTGGAAGGGAAACCATTTGAGTTTGAAACAGAGAAAGTATTGAACAAGGAAGGCGTATACATAGCTGGGCACAGAGACAAAGATGATGACCGATGTTGATATAAAGTGATCCTGCCATTTGTTCTTCTTGAGCGCCGCGTAAATGCCAAACATCAAGCCCAATGGCACGGCAATAATCATGGTGTAGAAGTTGACAAGCATGGTTGCCGGCATTTTCTCCATGAATTTGGACCAGACATCCTGCCCAAGGTACAGCGTTTCAGACACGCCCCAGTCACCGCCGATGACGGAACGCTGCAGGAAAATGAAGTATTGCTCAATCAGGGGCTTGTTGTATCCCAATGCTTCCCTTCGCATTTCAATGAGCTGCATGTCCTTACCAAATTGAACAGCCGGCTTGATGGGCAGCAGTTTGACTAAAATAAAGCACATTGATACTACGATCAATGTGACCATCAACATCAACAGAACACGCTTGACGACATACTTTAGCACTTGTGTCTCCCTCTTCCGCAGCGAGTATGCCGCCTCGTCACGGGGCTTGTTGTGCAAGCCCGGGAGGAGCTCTCCTCCCCCCGGGCTTGTGTTGTGAGAAGTTTAGACTCTTACTTGTAGTTCAGTGTGCCGCCCTGCTCCTGCACATAGGCATCCCAGGCAGCGTCGTCGTTGTTGTAGGTCATGTAGCGCAGGCCGCCGCGGCCCATGGGGAAGATCTGGTCTTCGGTGTAGTACTGGATCTGCATGCTCTTGAGGGCCGCGGAATAGTTGCCCATCAGCGGGATGAAATCATACAGCTGCAGCACGGCGCCTTCAAGGGCACCCAGGACCTTGATGCGGTTGGCGGCTTCATTGGCATCGGTGCTGTAGGGGAAGGACTTGACGGCTGTTTCGGCAGAGCCAACAATTTTCAAGGTGACGGGAGTGCCGTTCATGGCTTCGTACCAGGCATACATGTTGGTCTCATAGGTCACGCCATCCAGCTCGATCTGGATGTCATAGGTCGTCGCGTCAAAGGAGGCGTCATACTGGTAGCTGGGGTTGACGAACACTTCCATCAGGCTGTAGGGATCAAAGGTGGAACCGGTCCAGCCAACACCAAACAGCATGTCGACGTTGTTGTTCTTCAGGGCATCAGAGAAGCCGTTGCCCAGGGTGCCATCGCGGGTGAAGGTCAGCTTGCCTTCCAGCTTGGTGCCCTTCACGGCCTCGGTGTAGTTGTTGACGATGAAGTCATAGCCGTTGTTGTAGAAGGCGGAAGTCAGGTTGGGGGTGCCGATGATGATCTGGACCTCGTCGCCTTCCTTCATCATGCCCTTTTCGATGGCTTCGTCATAGGCCTTGTTGAACAGCTCTCTCGCCATTTCCAGGTTATAGCCGGAAATGCTGTCGATGGCGTCATCAACAGTGGCATACAGCTTGCCTTCGCCGATTTCATCCGTCAGGCCCCAGAAGTCCACAACCACCTGCTTTGCGACATCGGTGTTGCGGTAGAAGATGCCGTTTTCAGGGTCAGCGACGATCTGGCTGGAGTAGATGGCCAGGGCGGGCTGGCTGACAGGGTCAGCGGCCAGGAGGAACTCAGCGCGGTTCATGCCCAGGCTCATCGCCACGCGGAAATCCTTTTTAAATGTGAGATTGCGGGGTGCGGAATTGAGCATTCCGCTTCAATCAAAGGCTGATTCATGCTACAATAACCAGGCCAAAGCGCAAAGATTCCCTTGTGGAAGCAGATCAATCAAGGAAGGCAGCATGATGAAGTACATTCTGGCGTTCGCGATCGCCCTAGGGCTCGCGCTGATCGTGTGGATTCCCAACGGCCTGTTCGCGATGCCAGGCACAAAGGAGATGTACCGCATCCTCTCTGACGGCCTCTTTCTGTCAGGCGGCGTGTTGGCCGGCTTTGGCGTCCTGGGCTTGATTGCCGGCAAAAGCCAGCACATGGGGCTGAAGTACCTGGCATACTGGCTTTCCAATGCCTTTTCCAGAAAAGAAGGCAAAGAGCCGCCCATGCGGTATGGCGAATTCCATGCCCGGCATGTGAACACCGGCAGCAGCACACATTTTTTGCTCATCCCAGGCCTGATCTGCCTGGCGCTTGCTGTGCTGTTCATGGTTTTGCACAACCAGCAGGCCGCACCCCCTGCGAAGGTGGGTGAACTACCCGCGCAAACAACCACAATCAATCAAACGGAGGACACCATGAAACAAACCCCCACCTTCACCATCACCCTTGAAAACGGCCAGGTCATGACCGGCGAGCTCTACCCGGAGACCGCCCCGCAAAGCGTGGGCAATTTCATCTCCCTTGCCAACCAGTCCTTTTATGACGGGCTGACCTTCCACCGCGTCATCCCCGGCTTTATGATCCAGGGCGGCTGCCCCTCCGGCACCGGCATGGGCGGCCCTGGCTATGGCATCAAAGGCGAGTTCTCCCAAAACGGCGTCAACAACCCCATCAAGCACACCCGCGGCGTGCTGAGCATGGCGCGCAGCATGATGAAGGACTCTGCTGGCAGCCAATTCTTTATCATGGTGGCGGATGCGCCGCATCTAGACGGTGCGTACGCGGCCTTTGGCAAGGTATTGACGGGTATGGATGCCGCCAATGAAATCGTAGCAACCGACCGCGACCGCTCTGACAAGCCCTTAACAGCTCAGGTTATCAAGAGCATCCGCGTTGAAACAAATGGGGTGGACTATCCCTTTACCCGCTTAGCAATATGAAGACCACGACAGTGATGGTTCAGGTTGCCGGGAAGAGCTATCAGCTCTCCGGAAATGAAGAGGCTGCCTATTTCCAGCGCCTGGCGGATATCGCGGACAGGCGTTTAAGGGAAACCGCGCTGCAGAATCCTTTGCTGGATCCAGAAGCCTGCGCGGTAGCTGCCGCCCTTTCACTGACAGATGAGCTGATGAAATCACAGCAACTTGCCAGCAAATTACGCGAAGAACTGGAAGGTCAAAAAAAGGACCAATTGGATGAAACCTGAGCTCCTTTCCCCTGCAGGCAGCATAGAAGCCATCCGCGCCGCGATTGCCGCTGGCGCGGATGCACTCTATTTAGGCTCATCCAGCCACGGCGCAAGGGCAACCGCTGGCTTTGATGATGAGCGTTTGCAGGAAGCCATTCACTTGGCCCATCTGTATGGACTGCGCGTATATGTCACCGTCAACACGCTGATAAAGCAGCAAGAACTAAATGATGTGAGACAGTTGCTGAAGCGCTTAATCATGCTGCGCGCAGACGCGGTCATTGTGCAGGACCTTGGTTTGGTGCGCCTTATCAAAACAGAATTTCCTGAACTTTGTGTGCATGCCAGCACCCAGATGAGCATCCATAACAGTAATGGTGCCCGGTTTTTATTGGATCTGGGCGTTTCACGTGTTGTGCTGGCGCGCGAGTGCGACATTGAGGATATCAACGCGGTCGCGCAAACAGGCATTGAGACGGAAGTCTTTGTGCATGGGGCTATGTGTGTCTCCGTCAGCGGCCAATGCCTGATGTCCTCGCAGATTGGCGGACGCAGCGGCAACCGCGGGAAATGCGCCCAGCCCTGTCGGTTACAGTATTCCTTTAAAGATCACAGCGGCGCGCTGCTGTCTATGCACGACTTGAATACGCTTGCCCACATCCCCGCGCTGCAAAAAGCAGGCGCGCGCAGTTTCAAAATTGAAGGCCGGCTAAAGCGTCCGGAGTATGTCTACCTGGTCACCAAGATGTACCGCAAAGCCCTGGACTTGGCAGAACAAGGCTTGACTTTTCATAACGTGCAGGCAGATGTCCACATGCTTGCCCAGGTTTTCAGCCGCGGTTTTACTGCAGGACATGCCTTTTCAAATCAGGATAGCAAGCTGATTGGTACGCTACGCGTGTCCCACCTGGGCAGCCAAATCGGGCAAGTCATCAAGGTGCAGCCCCGGGGAGGCTTTGTGCTGGCCGACGTGCACTTAACTCAAACGGTTAACAACGGGGACGGCCTTCAAATCAGGGGCATTGATGAACAGGACTGCATCTATTCTGGTCCTGTCACACTGAAAGGACAGATAGCAACCCTGCGCTTACGCACACCGCCAACGATGGGAGACAGCGTATGGCGCCTTCAGGACGAAGCACAGTTGATGAGTGCCAGAGCTGAATATGAGCACTTGCCTAAACTGTTTTTCGATGCGGTTTTAAAGCTGTCACCCGGAAATCCAGCGCAGTTGACTGTAACTCATCAAGATGTTTCTGTAACGCTGGCGGGTGAGATTGCTCAACCGGCACAGAAACAGCCGCTGGACAAAGAAAGCACACGCAGACTGATTGCGAAAACAGGAAGCACCCCATTTGAGCTAAAGGATTACACTTTTGTGTCGGACGCACCCGCCTTTATGCCTGCATCTGCTATTAACGCGCTGAGGCGGGCAGTGCTTTCACAGTTGGAAGAACGCATCGTTTTATCACATCAACTGCCAAAAGCAGCCTTGCCGCGGATGCAGCTGCATTCTGTACGTTCAAGATTTTTAGGTTCCAAACCTCACTTGTACACAGTTGTGCCAGCGAATGCGGACCGCGCGGCATTTATCGCAGCCGGCCTAGACCATCTCATCTTTTACCCGACAAACTACCGGGAAGGGCAGTTAGCAAACCCTTCTTTGCAGGTGCATCAGGATGACTATCTTCTTCTGCCTCCGCAAATCAAAGATGCTGACCTCTCGATGGCTCAAGGGTTTATCAAGAACAAAGGGTGCAAGCTTGCCGCAAACAACATCGGCCAATTACTGGATTGTCAAGCTGAACTGTCTTTTGAAGGCATCCCTGTTTGGAATGAAAGCACACTCCTCTTGCTTCAAGCGATGGGTGTAAAAGCGGCCGTATTGTCCCGCGAATTGAGCGAGGAAGATGTCAAAGCCTTACCGCATGATATTTTGGAATTGATTCTGCCAGTTTACGGTTTTGCCCAGGTGATGCAGTTGAGCCACTGCCCAGCACGTGTAGCTTTAGGCCTTATAAGCAACAAAGCCGAATGCCGCATGTGCGAGCGTGGAAATGGCGTCCTGGGCGAACACATGGTGGACCGCTTTGGTTGCCGTTACCCGCTGCTACCAACACATTTTAACCATGGCTGCCTCATCAGCATGCATTTTCACAAAGCACTGCACCTGGCAGAAAACGCACCCAGAAGCCTTAACTGGCTGATTGATTTGCGCCTTGAGACGCCGGAAAACGCACTAAATATAGCAAGGTACTACGCCAAATTACTGCGCGGGGAGCGCCCAAACCCACTTTTCCCTGTGGAGAGTGGAAGATACTTCCTGGGTGTAGAATAAGACTTGGAGGCTGGTAATGAACGAGAAAGCCCTCAGAACACTTGAATTGAACAAAATCATTAACCAACTGTCCGCTTTCGCGCTGACAGAGCCCGGCCAGGCACGCTGTCAAAACCTAAAGCCCTATGACAAAATCGAGCAAGTTGAGCGCGCTCAGCACGAGACCGAGGAGGCCTTGCTGGTTTTGCTGCGCCGTGGTGACAGCCCGCTGCAGTTTTTTAAAAACATCTCCCCCTGGCTTGGCTTAGCGAAAAAAGGCTCCACCCTCCCCCCGCGCGCCTTGCTTGACATCGCTGAGCTGCTGCGCGCCGCGTCCTCTGTGCGCAACGCATTGGGTGAGGATGAGGAGCACCGCACCCCTCAGTTGACCGCACTTGCAAACAGGTTAACCCCTCTTCGCCAGCTGGAGCGTAAAATCACCGACGCCCTGATTTCTGAGGAAGAAGTGGCTGACAACGCCAGCCGGGAGCTTGCTGATATAAGGCGGCACATGCGTCTTTGCAATGAGCGCATCCGCGAGCGGCTGCAGTCCATCGCGCACGGCAGCAACAGCTCCAAGTATTTGCAGGACAGCTTAATCACCATGCGCAATGGTCGATATGTGCTGCCAGTACGGCAGGAGTTCCGCAGCATGGTGCCAGGCTTGGTGCATGACCAGTCTGCGACCGGCGCGACGCTGTTTATTGAGCCCATGGCGGTGGTGGAGGCAGGCAATGAGCTGAAGGAATTGCAGGCCAAGGAGCGCATTGAGATTGAGCGCATCTTAGCCGAACTGTCTGGCAGAGTAAGCGATGATGCCGACTTGATTGATGAGAACCTGGATGTTTTGATTGAGCTGGACTTCCGCTTTGCCAAGGCAGCTCTTGCGCGCAGCATGCGGGCCATCAAACCTGTGGTAAACAACCGTGGGTATCTGAAATTTGTCAAAGTCCGTCATCCGCTAATCCCTGATGATGAAGTTGTCCCCTGCGATCTGTGGCTGGGCGACAGTTTTACCACCCTGGTCATTACCGGTCCCAACACAGGCGGTAAAACCGTTACCCTGAAAACGGTGGGGCTGATTACCTTGATGGCGCTGGCTGGCTTGCATGTGCCAGGCAATCTGGGCACACAGGTCGCGATGTTTGAGAATGTGTACGCGGACATTGGCGATGAGCAAAGCATTGAGCAATCCCTTTCCACTTTTTCTTCCCATATGACCAATATTGTGTCTATTCTTGAAGAGGCTAGCAGTGAGGACCTGGTGTTGTTTGACGAATTGGGCGCCGGCACAGATCCCACCGAAGGCGCGGCTTTGGCACAGGCCATTCTTCAGCGAATGCTCAAGATGAATATCCGCTCTGTCGCCACCACACACTACAGTGAATTGAAGGCTTTTGCACTGGCAACACCAGGTGCGGAGAACGCAAGCGTTGAGTTTAATGTGCAGACCCTTTCCCCCACCTATCGCTTATCCATCGGTGTGCCCGGGAAATCAAACGCCTTTGAAATTTCCAGACGTCTAGGTTTATCTAAATCTTTGATTGAGGACGCGCAGCATCTGCTCTCACGTGAAACCTTGCTGTTTGAAGACGTCATCGCCAGCGCGCAAGATCAGCGCCAGGCTGCGGAGCGGGAGCGCCAGCAAGCGGAAGCCGCTCACCAGGAATCCCTGCGGCTAAAGGCTGAAGCCCAGGAACTGCATAAGGAAATGGCAGAGCTGCGCGAAGGCGCACGGGCCAGGGCGCGCGATGAGGCGCGGCGCATCATTGAAAAAGCTAAACGAGAGAGTGCGGCGGTGTTGGAAGAGTTGAAAAGCCTGAAGATGGCCGATCCCAATGCCGTGAACCAGCTCAGGCGACGTATGCGTGATTTGCAGGAAGAAACAACCGGAGGACTCCGAATAGACGAATTTGATGACGAATTACGACCAGATGACATCCGTATTGGTATGAATGTAATCCTTGCGGTCAACAACTCACAGGCGACTGTCCTTAGCCTGATGGACGCCAAGGGGGATGTCCAGGTGCAATCGGGCATCATCAAAATGCGGGTACCGATCGAACAGTTAAAACCAGCCCCCCAACAAAAGCAGGCACCTAAAGCTGTTGTTCGGACCTCTACCCAAACATCTCAGCGCAGCGTGAAATCCGAATGCGACGTGCGAGGCATGGCGCTCGATGAAGCCATTGCCGCAGCAGATCAGTACCTGGACGCCGCGACACTGGCTGGCTTGCATGAGGTTTATATCATCCACGGAAAGGGGACCGGGATCCTTCGCGCTGGTTTGCGCGCTCACTTAAACAAACATCCCTTTATCGCGGGGCAGCGTGCAGGAAAATATGGAGAAGGCGAGGCAGGCGTCACTGTGGTGACCCTTAAGTAGCCTCATAATTCATGCAAGCTTTACATTTCGCCTGTCAGACACTTCAAATATCTGTTATGATACACTCATCCAAAAGGGAATGGGAGTGAGACCATGAAAAAACCGTTGATTTTCATTGTGGATGATGATCCCAACATTGCAAAACTTATCCGGCTCTATTTGGAGCAGGAGGATTACGAGGTACGCCATTTCGCGCGCGGGGACGAAACCCTGGTCGCATTTCGGCAGGAGGAGCCTGCCCTGGTGCTGCTTGACATCATGCTACCGGGAATTGATGGCTGGGAGCTGTGCCGGGAGATCCGCAAGATCAGCCAGGTGCCCATCATCATGCTCAGCGCCAAAGAAGAGACCTTTGACAAAGTGAAAAGCCTTGAACTGGGCGCGGATGACTACATCACCAAGCCCTTTGACCCGGGTGAGATGATTGCCCGCATCAAGGCTGTATTGCGCAGAAGCAGCAGCGGCAGCGCTTCAGACGACGCACTGCGCTTCCCCGGCTTATCCATCAGCCTGACTAGCTATGAGGTTGTCTTTGACGGGTCTGTGGTACAGATGCCGCCCAAAGAGTTGGAGTTGCTCCATTTTTTAGCGCTGCACCAAAACCAGGTTTTTACCAGGGAGCAGTTGCTGGAGAAGGTGTGGGGCTTTGATTACTTTGGTGACAGCCGAACGGTGGACGTCCACGTAAAGCGCCTGCGGGAAAAACTGCCCGATAGCGAGCGCTTTGGTTGGACCATCCGGACTGTTTGGTCCGTAGGGTATAAATTTGAAATCAAATAAGGTACAGCTTGGGATGCTGCCGCGGCTCCTTATCATGTTCACTGCGGTCATTTTGGTGAGCGTCATGCTGATGCTCACCTTTTTCGCGCTAAGCACGAGACAGGCACAGGTGGACAGCCGGATATCCGCGCTGAAATTGCAAGCCTATGACATCGCCTATCTGGCAAGTACCTCCAGCGGCTCCCGGCTAGAGACCTTTTTAAACTATGGCTTTAGCGCAACCCAGCAAATGCTGGAGCGCAAACTCCGCGCCGTGTACGAGGAGTACACCGCTTACTGTTTGGTGGTGGAGCGCAATGGTCAGGTGACCAGTTATTACTCTGATGTCATTAATCAAAATCAGGAATTGTCCAGCCAGTGGAACCCGCAGGATGTGACCAATACTTTAAACCGGGTACTCTTGGGCGAGGAAGTGATTTTACAAACCCAAGGGCTGACAGGGCCTATGTTTACAGTTGCAGTACCCTGGAAACAGCAAGGCAAGGTAGTAGGTGCTGTCTACATCCAAACAGCGGAGCAAACCATCCAGGCGTCTTATACCAACCTATGGCAGCAGGCGGCGATTGTCGCGCTGCTAACCTTTGTTCTTGCTGCCGCTATTGCCATTTTCTACACCCGACGGCTGGTGCTGCCGCTGAAAAAGATGGCCGCCTCCGCCGGGTTAATGGCCAAAGGCTTGCCGGCACCCCAAGTTGATAATACTGGCTTTGCGGAATTGAATGAGCTGTCCAATGCGTTTAATCACATGTCCCAGCAGATTCAGGACACGGAGACCACACGCAAGGCCTTTATCGCCAATCTTTCCCACGAGCTGCGCTCCCCCATGACCAGCATCCAGGGTTTTGTGCAAGGGATGATTGATAAAACCGTAAGACCGCAAGATACTGAGCAGACGCTTCAAATCGTTCTGGATGAGACCAAGCGGTTAAACCACTTGGTGTCCGGCCTGCTCAACCTCTCACGTGTGGAGGCGGCTGAAACAAGGCTGGAAACGCAGCTGTTCAACATCTGTGAGTTGATCCGCCTGGTCTTCATCACGCGTATACAGCCACTTGAGGAAAAAAACATTCAGGTGATCACCTTGTTTGATCAGGACGAGCTTTTCGTGCGGGCGGCAAAATCTCAGATTGAGCAGGTGCTCATCAACTTGATTGACAACGCGATCCGCTTCACACCTAACAATGGTCAGATTAAAAGCGTAGTGGACATCATCGACAGGAGAACCTTGGCTGTAACCATCAGTGACAACGGAATCGGAATCGCGAAGGAGGACGAAGCGCATATTTTTGACCGCTTTTACAAGGCGGATCAATCCCATACCGTAGGTGAGGGTGTTGGTTTAGGGCTGGCCATTTGCAAAGCAATTTTGGAACGCCATGGCCAAAGCATTCGGCTGCTGCCGCAGGAGGGCGGCGCGGCTTTCCAGTTTACCTTGGAGCGGGCGGCTGACAATGGAAAACGATAACTTCACCCTCAAGGCCCACGCAAAAATCAATTGGGCTCTCAATGTATTAAGCCGGCGCAGTGATGGCTATCACATCTTGGACATGCTGGTTCAACGCATCGATTTGGCGGATGTATTAACATTTGAGCAAGCACAGGATTTGCAGCTGCATGTTGTCAATGCACCAGAACATCTTTCCCCGCATGACAACCTGGTCATGAAGGCTGCGTTGGCATTGAAACAAGCAACTTCTTATAAAGGCGGAGCACGGATTAGCCTTCAAAAATTTATCCCCACCCAGGCTGGCCTTGGCGGCGGCAGCGCGGATGCGGCAGCCGCATTATTAGGGCTGAACAGACTCTGGAATACGCAGCTGAGCGTAAAGCAACTGCAGGATATTGCCGTGACACTGGGCGCAGATGTCCCCCTTTGTCTTTGTCCAGGCTTGATGCGGGTGACGGGAATTGGTGAACACATCACACCAGTCTCTGGTTCGCGGGAGTATCCCCTCCTGCTCATTTGGCCAAACGCCGGATTGTCGACGGCGGAGGTGTTTAAAGCCTTTGATTTAAAAAAAGAGAGAGAAACGGCAAACCTGGATTTAGCTACCAAAGCGCTGATTGAAGGAAACATCCCGCTAATTGATGAATCCTGTGTAAACCAGCTGCAAGCTATCGCCAGCGGGATGCTGCCGGCTATCAATCAAGCCCTTTTACACCTAAAGGATCAAGGTGCGCTGTTCACGCAGATGACGGGTAGTGGTTCAGCAGTGTTTGGTATGTTCAATTCTCTCGACCAGGCAAAACAGGCACATGCGGCCTTACAGCACGAATGGCCCATCTGCCTTATGTCAAAAACACTCACACGCTGAGATTGAACGAAAAAACCGGAGGCCCGCACTGAATCTCCGGTTTTGATTTTATGTTCCTTACAGCTTGGCTACCAGCGCGTCAACAACAGTTTGCAGAAAAGTGACCGTTTTAGAGTTTAGTTTTCCCTTATCATCAATCAGCTCTGTCACATTGCCGATATAGGCCTCAGGTTGCTGGACCGGGTTCATGTTCAAAAACATGAGAACCTGGCGCAGGTGATGATTAGCGCCAAAGCCGCCGATTGCACCCGGGGAAACGCTGAGGACGGCATAAGGCTTGCCGTTCCATTTGCTAAAGCCATAGGGGCGCGATGCGATATCCAGCGCATTTTTTAGAGCGGGTGTGTAGGAGCGGTTGTACTCCGGCGTAGCGAAAATAAAGCCGTCAAGGCCTTCGATCTGCTGCCGAAACGCGGTATGGCTCTCCGGCGCGGTAGCGGGATCCTCAAAATCCTGATTGTAGAAAGGCAAATGGCCAATTTCCACAAATTCAATGTCTATACCGCCGGGAAACAGCTTGGCCGCTTCCTTTGCGATGAACTTTGTAAATGAATCTTTTCGTAACGAGCCTACGAGAATACCAACTTTCTTGGACATGTGTGTGATTCCTTTCTTTCCCCTTTCTAGTAAACAGGGACAATCACATCATACCCGCTTTTCGTTTGTTTATGGCCTTAGACAAAGGGTTAATCCTTTGTCAGCATCTCCTGCAAGGACATTAAATGGGTTAACAGGAGCGTCCGCAACTCCAGGGTATTGCCAGTAGCGGTCTGCACCGCAGCCTCGTATCGCTCCAGCACGCTGTACAAGGCGGTAATCGCCTCCTGCGGAATAATGCGGCCGCCCTCACCCTTAATTGCGATGCTGATGTCATTAATCTGTTCCATGGCAAAGATGTGCTGGCGAACCTGGCTTAGTTTGATGGCGGAGCTGGACTGTACACTGCCTGTCAACCGGCTTACATGCCCAATCGCGTCTACAAGGTTGCTGTTAATCCTGCTTTCAAACTGCGAATTGGCTTTGTTTTGATAGACTGAGGTTGAGATATACAGGTAGCCAAACACCAGAGCAGCCGCAATGGACACCACCAGAGCAACCAGCAACATGCGCTGCTGTGTCTTTGTGCCATAGGGTTGGAAGCTGGGCTTTTGCTGGAAACGATAGTAGTTCATAGTGCCTCTTTTCCTTGAGATGCCTCATTTTACCATGGAAACCAAAAGCTCACAAGAACAGGTGTTTTCACAGTTTGTTCACCATAGAGCAAACCAGGCATGGTATACTTTTTTCATTGATTGAGGAGGTTGCTTTGATAGTAGCAGAGACGCTCACCCGGTATTACGGTAAATTTGAGGCGGTAAGCAAGATCAGCTTTACCGCCACTTCAGGTGAAGTTGTTGGGCTGTTGGGCCAAAATGGTGCTGGTAAAAGCACCATCATGAACATGCTGGCGGGCTGTCTGACACCAAGCAGCGGCCGCATCTTTATCAATCAATATGATTTAAAGAAAAACCCGCTCGAAGCGAAGAACCTGGTCGGCTACCTGCCGGAGGTTCCACCGCTTTACACGGAGTTAACAGTACGTGAGTATTTGAAATTTTGCTGCCGTCTCAAAAGAGTTCATCCCAAGGATGAAAACCAGCATATCGAGGAAATAATGACTCTGGCCGGGATTACGCAGGTACAGCGGCAGGTGATTGGCAGCCTGTCCAAAGGATACCGACAGCGGACCGGCTTAGCGCAAGCTTTGTGTGGAAACCCTGAGGTGCTGCTGCTGGATGAGCCTACTGCAGGCTTTGATCCCAAGCAGGCAGTTGATTTCCGCAAACTGATCAGGACATTGGCAAAGGACAAAACCATCTTGTTTTCCTCTCATTTGCTGAGCGAAGTACAGGAAATCTGTGACCGGGTGCTGATTATCCACCAAGGCAAACTGATGATGGATCACAAAATGAGCCAAAAGGACGGCAGCATGAGCTACCGGCTTATCGCACAAGCCGCACCCAGCCGGGTGCTCCCCCCCCTCCGCCAGCTAAACAGCGTGCAGCGGGTGAAGACTTTTGGGGAGGCAAAGCCAGATGAGACCCGGGTGATTGTCCAGACAGATAAAAGCCAGGATTTCATAAGCCAGTTGTTCACTTTGCTGTCTGGTTTGAACGCGCCAATCATGGAGTTAACACCGATGCAGGACACGCTGGAGAGCCTGTTTTTGAAGGTTACAACACAGTCGGGAACACAAACACAATGAAAGCAATCTATCAAAAGGAGTTAAAATCCTATTTTTACACAGCGACTGGTTGGCTGTTTATCGCTGTTTTTTTGTCCATTACAGGTCTGGTATTTTACTTGAACAACATTCTGCAAAGAAGCAGCGAGTTTACCCAGCTGCTAAGCATGATGGGTTATGTGTGGATGTTGCTGACACCGGCTTTGGTGCTGCGCCTGCTTGCGGGTGAGCACCGTCAAGCAACTTATCCCCTGCTGCGCAGCGTACCGCTATCCGTCCCGTCACTGGTTATTGGCAAATATTTAGCCGCGGTGACCGTGCTGCTTATCGCGGTGATTCTGAGCTTTCTCTACCCACTGCTGGTCGCTGTTTATGGCAAACTGTATTTCCCGGAGGTGCTGACAGGATATATTGGTTTTTTCCTGCAAGGCTGCGCTTTTATCGCCCTGGATATGATGGTTACCAGCAATATAAAAAGCCATGTGTCAGCTGCCGCCCTGTCCTTTGGGATGAACCTGTTTGTTTGGTTAATCAGCATGCTGTCAAACAGCGCATCCATCCCACGCGCTCTGAGCCGGCCCATTGCCTTCTTCAGCTTGTATGACCGCTTTGTGCCCTTCCTCAACGCGCAGTTTAGTTTCGCGAATACCCTGTTTTATCTGTTGTTCATCCTTTGTATGCTGACATTGTCTGCCTTCATGATCACAAGCGCGAGGGCCCGAAAATCATGAAACCTTTCTTTGTTGAACAATTAAAACGCTTCGTTCCAGCCCTTATTACGCTGGCAATCCTTGCTGCGAGTATCTTCACTGTCAGTTTGGTGGATGAGCAGGAAAAAAAGCACGCTTTGCTTGTAGATTTTTCCTTTAACAGCATTACGACTCAAAGTGAGCAGACCAAACGGACTGTTCAAAACCTGCAGCATCCTGTGCATGCCTATGCCCTGTTCACACCAGGGCGGGAGGATCATGCCCTCCTCGGTTTGCTCAACCGTTTGTCTGCATTGTCACCCAAGTTTAGCTACACAGTGACAAGCCTGGTTGAAAACCCATTGCTGGTGAACACCCTGTCCAGTTCTATTAAAGATGAGCAGGTCACCGCAGACTCACTGGTGCTGACCTGTGCAGCAACAGGCAGGAACCGTGTGCTTAGCATCTACGATTATTTGTCACAAAGCTTTGACCAAACCCAGCAGGCATATGTGCTTGATGGCATCTCCTATGAGAAGAGCATCGTAGAAGCGCTGCTTTATATCACGCTGGATACCGTACCCAGCATCAAAATTTTGACTGGGCACGGCGAGATCGGCGAAACAGACACCAGCTACATGGAGTCCTTCCTCAAAAGCCATCATTTTGAGATTAGCCGCGTCAATTTGCTGGAGCAGCAGGAATTGTCACCGAAGAACCTGCTGATGATCCTATCCCCGCAAAAAGATCTGCTGGACAGTGAGTTAAACATCCTGACGGATTTCATAAAAAAAGGCGGTTCTGTCCTGATAACCTCTGATTACAATGACCCGGACAGCCTGCCCAATTTTGACGCGCTCTACCGGAAAATGGGTTTTGGAAGGCTGCCAGGCATTGTCGTCGCTGAGGGTGCTGATGTAAACGCCTATATTGATAACCCGCTCTTCCTCACCCCCTATATGGGGATGACAGAGCCTACCGCAGCCCTCATTGGCGCTGGACAAACCCGATTGCGCCTGCCAGGTGCCAGGGCGCTGACGATTGCAGCGGACACAAGCACCGCAAAAGTGGACCAGCTGTTGATCAGCGGCATTGCCTATTTGAAAGATGTTCAAAGCGCAAGCGAAAGTATCGCCAAGGAAGAAGGAGACCAGGAAGGGCAGTTTAACCTGGCCTTGCTATCGGATTATCCCAGCCTGGATGGCACGAGATCTCGTGCGATGATTATAGGCAACTCTGCCATACTCCTGGACAGCTGGCTGCATCAAGTGACTTATGGTGGTCAGTTTTTGTTGCATATGGTCAACCATTTAAGCGTAAACGAACCCATCAATCTAGACATCGCACCCAAGCAGCTGGTCAGGGAACAGTTGCAGATTCCAAACCCACTTTTGCCCAATGCGCTGATTATCGCCCTGCCGCTTAGCGTGATTAGCCTGGCGATTCTTGTGCTGCTCAGGCGGCGCCGCAGATAGATGCAGCCCGTTCGTAAAAAACAGAAACTGACCTATAAAGCGCGCGCAGCAGTCCTCGCTGCAATCGTGTTGGTTTTAGTTGGCGTCACTGTATTCATCATACTCAACAGGCCAAGAACATCCCCTCCTCTCCTCAAATCGGAGGACACCAGCCACGTGTTGATTGACAGGCCGGGGGAAACGCTCCAGTCATTTCTGGTCACCAATAGCATGGGTGATCAATTCACCATCAAAAAAGAAGGCGAACAATTCATCCTTGACGGGCATCCTGGCTTTTTGTTGGATAGGCATCAGGTTGACCTGATGGTTAAGGACCTCACACTGCTTATCACCAGTGACTGGGCTGGAGACGTGCCTGAGGATGATGAATCCCTTGAGATGCTTGGGCTTGGCAAAAACGCATCGCGTGTGACAGCACATTATGCAGACGGTACCGAGATTACTGTCCGCTTTGGCTTCGACGCGCGGACGGAGATACCATCAGATTTTATCATGGTGGAGGGTGACAGCAAGGTATATACCATCTCCCAGGAAACCCGGGATCATTTCGACCGGGACATCAGCACCCTGCACCAGATTCCTGCCATCAATTTCAGCAGCAAGCATGTGAACCAAATTCGCTTTGAAGGTGAGAATGCATTCACGCTAAGGCAAACTGATGGCTGGTGGGAGATGACCGCACCCTATCCGCATGCTGTGAACGTGGCTGCACTTACCAGTTTGCTCAGCAACATCAACAAGATGCGTTTTGCGTTGTATGTATCAGATGCACGTGAGAGCAATCTTGCCGACTTTGGTCTGGATTCGCTGAAACGCAGCGTTTATTTTGACTTGTCTGCCAGCACCATCACGGAATATGACAAGCAGGACAATCCAATCAGCAACCGGGATATACCTGCGCAAACCCTCCGTATTGACTTGGGCGATGATTATGAGCAAATTGGCCTGTATTGCCTGTATGATGGGAAGGTTTATCTATGCAGTAACGCTTCCATGGGCTTCCTGCGGGATGTAAGCTTTGAGACCTTAAAATCAAAAAGCCCGCTCAACATCCCCATTAACCGGTTGCAAAGCTTGATGGTTGAGGAGAATCATGTCCGGACGAGATATACGATTGGGTTTGTGGAAACCATCCTACCCAATAACGAGTTAGCAAAAGACAAGGACGGCAATCAATTGTTTGATACGCTGGTGTACATAGATGATAAGGAAATCGATAGCCAGGTGTTTTTGCGCGCGTATCTGAATCTTCTAGGTCTGTACGGCGCGGGACCGCTCCCTGAAACTTACAAGGCAAACGAACATGATTGGGTTCGTAAATATACTTTTGTGCTGTTGGATGAGTCAACGCGCGAGTTGGCGCTTTTCCCCTTTGACGCCCTTCACTATGCGATGCGTGTGAATGGCGTATTTGTCGCGTTTGTTTCGCATGAAGCCGCCGACGCAGTGGTGTTTTCGTCTAATCAATGACGATGCCGCCACCCAGGCAAACACTTCCCTGGTAGAACACTGCGCTTTGGCCGGGCGTGACCGCCCGCTGGGGCGTATCAAAGATTAATTCCCCCACTTCTCCATTAAAAGTTAATATGGCTTTCTGATCCTTTTGGCGGTAGCGTAGTTTAACGGAAAGGTCGGTGTGCTGACCATCTGCAACAGGCGGCGTATCAATCCAGGTAATTTGATTGAGCTTGGCTTTCTCTTTATACAGGCTGGGATGATCCTCCCCTTGGACAACAATCAGTTGATTAAGATCCATGTCCTTTCGTGCAACAAACCAGCTGCGGCCGTCCCCGTGCCCGCCGCTCCCCAAGCCTTTGCGCTGCCCGATGGTGTAATACATCAAGCCATCGTGACGCCCAAGAACCTCGCCATCCATGGTCACCATATCACCAGGTTGGGTCGGGAGATAATTCTTCAAAAACTGCTTAAACCTGCGCTCGCCAATGAAGCAGATGCCCGTGGAATCCTTTTTGTCATGGATGGTTAAGCCGGCTTCCTTCGCGATGGCGCGCACCTGCGATTTTAGTAGCCCGCCTACTGGAAAAAGGCTTTTCTTTAACTGGCTTTTTTTAAGCATATAAAGAAAATAGCTCTGTTCCTTGCCCGGGTCATCCCCGCGCAGCAGCTGGCCTTCCGCATTGGTTTTAACAAAATGGCCGGTCGCCATATACTCCGCGCCAATCTTCATCGCATAGTCCAGGAAGGCCTTGAACTTGATTTCCCGGTTGCACAGCACATCCGGGTTGGGTGTTCTGCCCGCTTGGTACTCGCGCAAAAAATGGCTGAACACCCGTTCCTCATATTCCTTTGCGAAGTTGACAGCGTAATACGGAATACCAATCTGTTCACAGACATCCTGGACATCGTTCCAGTCCTGCTGCGAAGTACAAATGCCGTTTTCATCCTTCTCTTCCCAGTTGTTCATAAACACGCCAATGACATCAAAACCCTGTCGCTTCAGCAACAGGGCGCTGACGGCGGAATCCACCCCGCCGGACAAACCGACAACTACCCGGCTCATACCAGCCCTTTCTCCAATAAGCGAACCTGAACCCGCTCGTACACGCGCGCAGCCACCTCATCAATGCTGCCGCTCGCGTCAAGGGGCAGGAAGCGCTCTTCCTGCTGAATCATCCCCAAAAAGGCATCCGCCACCGTCTGGTGAAAACGATCCCCCGCGATTTCAAGGCGATCCTTTTCGCGCGATTGAACCAAGCGTTTGATGCCTTCATCAGGGTGTAAGGACAAAAATACTGTGACATCAGGCATGCAGCCAGCAACCGCTGGCGCGTTGATCGCGCGCACCTGATCAATGCCGATGCCGCGACCCGCCCCCTGATAGGCAATGCTGGAATCTACAAAGCGGTCACTGATGACCAGTTTGCCAGCTTTTAGCGCTGGGAGAATCACTTGCTGTACGTGCTGCGCCCGTGCTGCTGCGTAAAGCAAGGCCTCGGTCATCCTGTCCATTTCCAGATTGTCCAGATCCAGCAGCAACTCGCGAATTTTTTCGCCAATCTGGGTACCGCCTGGCTCACGGGTAAACAGCACATCGTGTCCGTTTTGAAGCAGTCGCTCGGCCAACAATTTGGCTTGGGTTGACTTGCCTGTGCCATCATTTCCTTCAAAACTGATGAAAATGCCGCGGGAATCAAAGGGCTTTAGATCCAACAAAGCATACAAATCCTGCACGCTCTGGGCGTACTGCTGTGTATTTACCGCTTCAAACTCAGCCCGGTTGCCATAGCCATACAGCGCGGCGACGCCGTCCACACCTGCCTGCTGCGCGCCGACGATATCCGTAGCGCGATCACCAATCATGACCGTTTTACCGCCCGATTTCATCGCGCGCTGAATCAGCTCCCCTTTGCTGGGATCCTCCCCCATTTCCGGACCCGCGACAGCATCAAAAAACCTGAGCAAATCAAATGCCTCTAAGATTTGAATACTTGTAGAACGGGGCTTATGTGTAGCGACACCCAGGCTGACACCTTGTTGTTTTAAGGCACACAGCAGCTGTCTGATACACGGATACACGCTGTTTTGCATCGCGCCGGTCGCAATATAATACTCTCTGTAATAATCCTGCGCTTTGTCTGCTTCATCTTCTGTCATGCCAGAAAACCGGGTAAAACTGCCCATCAGCGGCGGACCTAAAAAACGCAAAAGCGCTTCATGATCCGGCAGTTGCCATCCCATCCGTTCGTGCGCGTGTCTGACACCCGCTAAAATACCGGGGGCGGAATCTGTCAGTGTGCCGTCCAAATCAAAAATCACATTATCGTATTTCATGCAAACCCTACTTAAAAAAATCGGGTATGGGCGCGCGTGTCTCCTGGATCAGCGCGTTGAGAAAAACAATGCTGTCCTCATCATTGCCGCTGTTGGCAGCGACTGCCAGCACCATGTCCCGGTTATCAATCGCGAGATCCGTCGCGAAGCGGTACAACTCCCTTGATGGAATGCCAAATTGTTGCATCCCGCCAACAGGCACCAAATCACCTTTCTCATTGGAGCCCAACAATTGGACCTTGCCGCTGTTTAATGTCAGTTCGCTTGTGCTGATGATTCCCTCAGCAATCGCATCGTCCAGCGCCACAAAAGCGCCTTGGGCTGCCAGGCGCTTGAAGTCTGAGGTGGAGAGCATGTAAATGTCCCCTTCGGCGGCAGCGATGTAGGTCATCAGCTGGATGTTAGCGTAGTAATCATTGTCCCCGCCTGTACCCATCATCAGCACAGCCGTGACCAACTCCTCATTAGGTACGGATGCCTTCCAAATTGGCTCAAGGAAGGCGTTCACAGCGTCCTGATCGGCCGAGGAAGATTGAATATACACATCAATGCGCGCGTGCTGCGGCGGGCGGTAGGCTGTCTGGGCATAAATCAGATTCCACATCCCAAATGACAGCGCGATTATCAACACGTAAACCCATCCAAAATACAGAAGGTGGGTGCGCAAATCGTTCCTGGTAAGTTTGGTCCGCAGTTTCACAACTTAACCCATGGGCTTCATGGTGGGGAAAAGCAGCACGTCGCGGATGGAAGGGTTGTCCGTCAACAGCATGATCAGGCGGTCAATACCAATGCCTATCCCACCGGTGGGCGGCAGACCGTATTCCAGCGCGTTAAGATAATCCTCATCCACAGAGGCGTTTACACCGCCCAGCTTCCTGCGCTCCTCCACCTGGCGGGTAAAGCGCTCGCGCTGGTCGATTGGGTCATTTAACTCCGAAAACCCATTGGCGAACTCCGCGCCAACAATAAACAGCTCAAACCGTTCGGTTAGCCGTGAATCTGTTGGTTTACGCTTAGCCAAGGGGGAGATTTCCACCGGATAGTCCACAATGAAGGTAGGTTGGACGAGTGTATGCTCCACATACTCATCAAACAACTCCGCCAAACAATCCCCGCGGGTGAAATGCGGCTCCACATGGATGTTTCGTTCCTTCAGGCAGGCCCTGGCTTCCTCATCAGATTGCCAGGCGAAGAAATCAATGCCGGATTCTTTTTTAACGGCTTCCGCCATCCCAATGCGCGGCCACGGCGAAGTGAAATCCACCTCTTGACCCTGATAGGTGATTTTGGTGCTGCCGCAGACCTCAAGCGCGGTTTCCCGGATGAGGTCTTCGCACAGGTTCATAATATCCTCATAGTCCGCGTAGGCTTGGTACATTTCAATGGAGGTAAACTCCGGATTGTGCTTGGTGGACATGCCCTCGTTGCGGAAGATGCGTCCCAATTCATACACCTTGTCAAAGCCGCCGACCACCAGGCGCTTTAGGTACAGCTCCGTCTCCACCCGCAGAAACATGTCGATATCCAGCGTGTTATGGTGGGTCTTAAACGGGCGGGCGGCCGCGCCAATCTCAAGCGTGTGCAGGATGGGCGTATCCACTTCCAGAAAACCGCGGCTGTCTGAAAAACGGCGGATGGCGTTGATGATTTTGGTGCGTTTAATAAATGTTTCCCGTACCTCGGGGTTAACAATCATGTCCAGATAACGCTGGCGATAGCGCAGGTCCATATCCTGCAGACCGTGCCATTTTTCGGGCAGCGGTTTTAGGCATTTACAGAGCAGCTCCAGTTTTTCGGCGTGTACGCTCACCTCACCAGTCCTGGTGACAAAGGCCTTGCCTTGTACGCCCAGGATATCACCCAGGTCATAATTCTTGAACAGGTCATAGGCGTCCAAGCCGACATCATCCCGACGTACATACACCTGGATTCTGCCTTCGTAATCCTGGATATGGGCGAAGGAAGCCTTGCCCATGACCCGGCGGCTCATCATGCGACCAGCAATAGCGACCTCCTGACCCTCCAGTTGCTCAATGTTCTCCTTCAGGTCAAGGCTGGTATGGCTGACCGGGTAGCTGGTAATCTGGTAGGGGCTGTTCTCCTGGGCAATCAGCTCAGCCAATTTGGCGCGGCGGATGCCCTCCTGCTCGGAAAAGGATTGAACCTGCTCGGAATGCTCTGACATGGATACTCCTTACTTCTTGTGTTGGATGTCTTTGATCTTCAAGGTAACCAGACCGCCGGGCGCGTTGACTTTGACGGTCTGTCCCTTTTTCTTGCCCAGCAGGGCTGCGCCCATCGGGCTCTCATTGGAGATGCGGTTGTTAAGGGGATCGGATTCCCTGGCGCCGACGATGGTGTACTCCACCTCTTCCTTCAGCTCGTCATCATACACGCGCACTGTGGTGCCGATGTTGACGCGGTCAGTCGAGACTTCTGTGTCGTCTATGACCAGAGCGGTGCGGATGGTGTTTTCAAGGTCGATAATCTCCGCTTCCAGGCGGGACTGCTCGTTCTTGGCTTCATCGTATTCCGCGTTCTCGCTTAAATCGCCAAAACCGCGCGCGATAGCAATCTGTTCGGCGACTTCAGCCCGACGGATGGTGGAGAGATACTGCAGTTTCTCTTCCAGTTTTTTCATGCCTTCAACGGATACAACCGTTTTATTGCTGTGCTCGTGTAGATTACTCATGGCATTCACTCCAGTTTCCTAGTTTCATAATAATGATGTATCGGCTGCCATCTGGCAGCCGTTAACAAACATTCCAGAAAAATCACTTATTCAAGAATGTTGACCTATTATACTGAATTTGTAGATTAAATGCAAGCAATCCGCCTGTTTACGATTGCATGAAACGCGCTTGTGCTTCACACAGGCTTCTGTAATGGCCGTCAGGCAGACGAATCAAGTCTTCGTGGCTGCCCTGTTCCGCAATTTTGCCATCCTCTATTACCAGGATAAGGTCCGCGTTGCGGATGGTGGATAGACGGTGCGCGATGACAAAGCTGGTGCGGTTCTTCAGCAGAACGTTAAGCGCCTGCTGAATCTTAAGCTCTGTCCTGGTATCAACGGAGGAGGTAGCTTCGTCCAGGATGAGAATCTTCGGGTTGTTCAACAGCGCGCGGGCAAAGGAAACCAACTGTTTCTGGCCTGTGGACAGGGAAGTACCCCGCTCGCTGACCTCGGTTTGATAGCCCTTTGGCATCTGTGTGATGAACTCGTCGGCACCCACCGCGCGCGCGGCAGCGACGACCTCCTCATCGCTGGCTTCCAGCCTGCCGTACCGGATGTTTTCCATAATCGTGCCGGAGAACGTAAAGCTGTCCTGCTGCATGACACTCATCTGGGTGCGCAGGCTGTGAAGCGTCACCTCGCGGATATCGTGTCCGTCAATCCTTACACTGCCTTGTGTCACATCATAAAAGCGGCTGATTAAGTTAACAATGGTGGTTTTTCCTGCGCCGGTTTCGCCCACCAGGGCGACAGTCTGCCCGGGTTTGATATGCAGGCTCACATCATTTAAAACGCTTTTCTCACGGTTGTAGGAAAAGGAGACACGGTCAAACTCTACCTGGCCTGTAATGGACGGCAAGTCCCTCGCCCCTTCACTGTCCCGCACTTTGGGCACTTCGTCCAGGATTTCGTAGATGCGCTCCAGCGACGCAGAAGCGGCAAGGAGATTGTTATAAAAATTACTCAGGGTGTTCAGCGGCATCCAGATGCGGTTAAGATACCACAACACCAGCAGCAGATCCGCCAGCTGTAAGCCTTGGCCCATAAATTGAACACCAAAGTAATAAACCAGCACAGTTCCGATGGTGCCCGTGACATCCAGTGAAGACCAAAAGCCCGCGTTATATTTGATGGCGCGCATCCAACCGGTGCGGATTTCATCGTTGGCGCTTTCAAATATCTTCGCGTTCTCCTCCTCGCGCACAAAATACTGGGTTACGCGCACACCTGAAAGCGCCTCGTGCAGATAGCCGTTCATGTTGCTGCGCTTACTGCGCACGAACTGCCAGTTCTTGCTCATGACACGTTTAAAGCGGAAGATAAGGTAAAGCAACACCGGCATAATGCACAGACCAATCAAGGTCAGCTTCCAGTTAACCGCCAGCATGATCATCAGCAGCAAGATTACCGTAAGCGCGTTAATCAACACATCCACAATGCCGTTGGTAAACAGGTCATTGAGCGCGTTTACATCGTTCACGACACGCACCAAAATCTTGCCGGCTGAATGGGTGTCAAAAAAACTGAAGGACAGGGACTGGATATGCGCGAACAAGTCTTCACGCAGCGTGGACAGCGCTCTGCGCCCTGAATAATCCATCAGGCGGACACGGAAACGCGTAAACAGCGCCCCCAGCGCTGCCATGGCAGCCATCCCTATCAAAATAATCCAGATGCTGTGGTACTCGCCCTTCTCCAGCATGCCTACAGCCCGACTCATCAAATAGGGGGAGCCCAGGGAAGCGAACGTAGCAAGGACCATGACCAAAAGCGCCATGATTATCTGTTTTTTATAGGGCTTGAGGTATCCCATCAACCTGAAAAACTGACTTTTGTTAAACGGGCGCTCCAGCACCTCATCATCCAACTGCCGCAGTACACGGGCCATCAGGCGACACCTCCTTCCCCGGTGATCGCAGTCAACTGATCCTGCCACATCTGAAAGTATTCGCCCCTTAGCGCAAGCAACTCCTTGTGTGTACCGCGCTCAACAATCTTGCCTTGGTTAAGTACGAGGATTAAATCCGCATTTTTCACCGAGGAGATGCGGTGCGCGATGATGAAGGTGGTCCTGCCCCTGATGGACTGTTCCAAATGCTGCTGGATGAGGTATTCCGTCTGCATATCCACCGCGCTGGTGGAGTCATCAAAGACCAGGATGTTTGGCTCAATCAACAGAGCGCGCGCGATGGCTGTGCGCTGCTTTTGGCCGCCTGAAAGGCCGATACCCCGCTCGCCTACCACAGTCTCGTACTTGCGTGGCATCTCCTCAATAAACCTTTCCGCCTGTGCGGCGCGGGCAGCCAGGATCACCTCATCCAGGCCACTGTCGGGTTTGCCAAAGCAGATGTTCTCAAACAGGGATTCTGAGAACAAAAAGGTTTCTTGCGGGACATAGCCGATATGCCTGCGCAATTCCTTTAGATTCTGCTTGCGCACATCAATACCATCTACCAGAACCCGCCCGGTGTCGACATCGTAGCTGCGCGCTAAAAGGCGCACCAGGCTGGTTTTTCCCGCACCTGTTGCACCCATAATGCCAATGGTCTGCCCGGCCTCCGCCACAAAGTTGATGTCCTGTAAGACTGGCTGACTATCGTACTGAAAATTCACGTTTTCAAACTCTACCCGGCCATTGCGTTCATTTACTGGCAAGGGGTTCTCATCATCTTTTATGCTGGGGCCTAAATCCAAGTAATAAAAGACTTTCTCGGCACTTGTGGTAGCCCTTGTGATGCCGTTGATCAGCTGCGACAGCATGCGCATGGGCTGTGTCAACATCCAGATATAGCCTGTCACACCAACCAGGGTGCCCAGATCCATCTGGCCATTGGCCATCAGGATGGCGCCGGTTGCCAGCACCAGAGGCGTGCAGATTTCTGACAGCGCCTGCATGATGGGCACATAGGTGGACCAGATGTCCGTCACGTTCAGATTCATCGTAAGCATCTTCTGGTTTTCCTTGGTAAACAGGTCCTTCTCATAGACCTCCCTGACGAAGGCCTTCACAACATGGATGCCCGCCAGGTTCTCCTGCACTCTGGTGTTCAATTCCGCGCTTTGCTCGCGCACCTCGCGGAACATTGGCCGTACGCGCTTGCGGAAACGGAAGGCGATAAAGGCGATGAGCGGCAGCGTGCTTAAGATGCTGAGCGCTGCCTGCCAGGACAAGGTGAACATGAAAATTAAGGCGCCAACAAAGGTGACGCTTTGCTCAAACAAGGTAATCAAGCCAACTGCTAAATAGTTCCTGACGCCCTCCAGGTCTCCTGTTATGCGGGACATAATCTCTCCCACCCGGTTTTGATCAAAAAAGGAGAAGGACAATGTCTGAAGCTGCCGGAACAAGCCCGTGCGCAGGTCATAGGCGACTGACTGCGAGGCGCGTTCAATGAATAGCACACGCAAAAATCCACTGGATGCGCGGAAGATGACCAAGCCCAATAAGGCTGCACACAGCGAAACAAGCCGTTCATGCTGCCCCGCAATGATGACCTCATTGACAATCACGCGGGTTACCAGCGGCTGAATCAGGCGGCTGATGATGACAACAAGCTGAAAGAAAAATGCTGAATAAACCAAAAGCCGGTAGGGCTTGAGTAAGCGTAAAATCCGGCGCATAGTACTCATAGAAACCCTCCCAACTGCTTTTTATCACATCATATCAAGGAGAAAGAAGCGCGTCAAGGAATGACGCGCCCAGAGCGAAGACAAAGCGGTTTTAGCGATTAAGCTAAAACCGCTTTGTTGTTCGTCCAACTATGCTTATTCCAAGATTCAAGAAAATGAGATGCAAAAAACACCATGAAAATCAAAAGTTGAGCAATATTGCAGCCTGAAA
>JAAYFC010000059.1 GCA_012728435.1 Clostridiales bacterium
CATAGCCAATTCGTTGCCTATCCCTTAGGGGGATGATATACTGAACTCAAGAAACCGTATCGGAGGGTCATTAGATGATTCATGTTGAAATCATTCAGCCTACCAAGAAAGGCTTACGGCCGTTTATTCAGCTGCCCTTTGATATCTATCAACACGATAAAAACTGGGCGCCGCCCAACCGCAAGGACTTGCTGCGAACCTTGACAGGCAAAGACAACGAGTTTTTCTCCCGGGGCATTCAGCGCTATTTCCTGGCCTATGACGATGAAACACCTGTCGCGCGTGTGCTGGCGGGTATTGATTTGCGTATGTCCACCCGCGTGGGGGAAACCGTTGGTTTTATCTGCCTGTTTGAGTCGTTTGAGAATTATGAGTACGCGCAGGCTGTGCTGGATGCCGCCATACGCTTCCTGCGTGAGCACGGCGTCAAGCAGGTCTACGGCCCAGTCGCGCCGCGCTATGACCTGCTCAACCGCGGGGTCCTGGTGGATGGGTTCGATCGTCCGCCCGTGCTGCAAAATGCCTACAACACGCCTGCCATTCCCCAGATCCTGGAGAAGTACGGCTTCCAGAAATGGCGTGATTACCTGGCGTATGACATCCCGGTTGATACCATTCCCATCGACCGCATCCTGTCCATGGCCAACCGCATCCGCAACCGCTTTGGCTTTAGGGTGGAGCATGTGAACTTCAAGCGCAGCAACTTAATCCGCGTCGCGCAGGACATCGCTGCTGTCATCAGCGAGGCCACGCCGGACGAGCCGGGCAGCTACATGCCAACACCGGAGGATTTGCTGCAGCTGTTTAAGCGAATCAAGCCCTGGTTGCGCAATGAATCCGCGATGATGGCTTATGCGGGCAACAAGCCCATTGGTGTAGTGATTGGCTTTTTGGATTCCAGCCCCTCCGTCATCGGCACCGATGGCAGGAACACACCTTGGAATTGGCTGCGGCGCGTCATCAAAACCCCGCGGACCAAAACCGCGCGCTGCCCTGCGCAATACGTCATCCCCGAGTACCAGAACAAGGCGGTCAACACGGTCTTGCTGGCGGAGGCAGTCAAGGGTGCCAAGAGCCTGGGCATCACCCGCATCGAAGGCTCTTTGGTGGATGAAACGCACATTGTGTCCATCAACAATACCCAGTCCGCAGGCGGCAAGCTGTATCGCCGCTACCGGGTGTACCAGCTGTCCTTGTAATCAGCAAGGCGGATAATGCGCCAAAAATGTTAGTCCTTGATGTTGACAAGGCATGATTGCTTTGTTAAGATACTGCTTGCGTGTTAGCACGACTGGGTGTGGCGCAGTTTGGTAGCGTGCTTGAATGGGGTTCAAGAGGCCGGAGGTTCGAATCCTCTCACCCAGACCACGGCGTCGCGAGCTTTACTAAGCTCGCGACGCCTCTTTTCAAGAGGCATCTCTCGCCCGTTCCGCCGCTCCGCCTTTCCATCAAAAGCAGGGGCTTTTGATGGGTAGGGACGGTTGAAACTTGTTTAGTCCTCTCAAAGGTTATTTCACAATTGCTTTATGTTGGCTTCACTAAACTCACGAGTTTAATCTCTACTAGTAACACAGCAAAGCGGCTCTTGTTCACAGGAGCCGTTTCGCTATTCCCTTAAAGGAAACATAATTATGCTATCATGTAATGTACTCAGGCCTCATGATACCGAGCCGCCTACAATGGCCAATCTTGCATTTGAATCAGAACTTCCCTCCCCTGCCGCCGTAGGAGGTGCCGCCGCGGCTGCCCGAGGAGAAACCGCCGCCCTTGCCGCTGCTGCCGCCACTGCTGCTGGATTCTATCTTGGTTCTAGTGACAGTCTGGTAAAGGTAGAGATCCTGATGCCGTGTGAGGTTGAGGGAATTCGGCACAATGTACCGGTCTGCGTTGTATTGATACTTGGCAATCTTCATATTGCTTTTCAGTACAAAGGCGTAGATCAGCCCGATAACAAGGCTGATGCCCAGTACAAAGGGGAGGTACTGAGTAACCTGCTCTATGGGCGCTAAGGGCACCAGCAGGCGCTTAACATAGCGCAGATAGTCTGAGAACGCGCCATAGTAATCCCCGTCTGACAGCTTGTTTTTGACGACATCCCGCAAATCATAATTTTCACGATAGGTTAACAGGCTTTTCCCTTTACCCCTGGCAGCCTCATAGTAATCCCGTGTGTCAAACATAATGGCAAAGGCTGCACCATCAGGATACCTGCTGGGGTCTCTGAAGGCGTGATAGTAGTCATAGGCGTAATCTTCGGGCTCTTTGCCCTGGGAGTTTCTGGTTGTGTGCAGGATGACATCAAACTGGGTTCGTTCGTACAGCTCCGCCGCCTGCGCCTCCAGTTTGCGCACTTCATCGTTGCTCAAAACGCGCGCCTTGTCATCAACGTGCTGCAGTGCAAATGCCTGCGCGGTCAAAGCGATGGTGAGCAGAATCAGTAAGAAAAAGGCCGTCTTTTTCACTTGAGCACCCCCATTGCGCTGAGCGCGTAGATGGCTGCGGCACCCGTAGCCGAAACCATTGCGGCCAGGCTCAGCGCACGCCCAAAAAATTTGGACTTGGACCAGGGGATATCACAGGTCAACTCACCTGTCTGTCCGTTGATGGCGAAGGTGTAGGTCTTTCCTTCTTTTTTGGTGGTAATCAGCCATAGCGGGTAAAGCACTGGGGCGGAGCTTCCTTTATTCACCTTGATGCTGCTGTTTTGTGTCACCACGGTGGCATAGCCCATCACCGTGCTGCGGAAGGCCGCATCCGTCGAACTGCGCACGCGCTCATTGGCCCGGCTCATGCAGACCTCCGGCTCCACATCCGCGCGGTTGGCTTGGGCGCCGGAAAGAGCCTGGGGGATGAAGGCAATGGCTTCCTGGTTGTTGTAAGGCTCAATGGATTCGGAAATTTTGTTGTCCAGCCGCTCGCTGGCATCCACCGGCAGATTCTGGAAATTAAGCGTACCCGCCCTGTGGATAAGGAAATGCCGCGTGGTTCGAATCATGTACTGACCGGAGCGGTGCGAGCTGACCGTTGTACCCCGATAGGTCATGTTGGCATCCGCCTCGCAGTTAAACAACCAATAGGGGGCGTAGAGCTTGCGGATTTCGTCGATCTGGTTGCTGCTTTTTAAGAACAGGTTGGGGATCAGCTTGCGCGTCTTGAAGTAATCCCGAAACATCTGCTCTGCCTGCGCTTTTTCAATTTTAAAGGGGATGAGCTTTTCAGGCCGTGTCTCGTCCGTAAACTGCGCTGGAATCACTGAAGGACTGCCGCAAAACGCGCAGGCGGTCGCAACAGTGGTTTCCTCTGTATACAGCTGCGCGCCGCAGGAGGAGCAGGAATAGGCCTGGGTTGCCTGTTTTTCCTCCGTGGAGAACTCCCTGTCCCGCATCTCCCAGTACATATCGTCCGGGCGGCTGGATTCTATCTCGATTTCATTGACAGCGCTGATCACCTCCGGGTCAAAGGTGTTGCCGCAGGAACCGCAGGTCATCTCCTGGCTGCGCCCTTCATACACAAGCGGCGCACCGCAGGAAGGGCATTTATAGGTCAGGGTGCTCATTCGCTCACTCCTTTCAGATGGAAGACATCTCTTGTGAAGGCGATGGGACTATTACCATCCCATCATACAAACCAGATGACAAATTGTAAAGAACCGCGCTTTGCGCAGGAAGGGGTGGATTCTAAACGTTTGACGGGAGGAAGGCGGTCGTCATCTTCAGGAGCAGTCCTTCTCTTGTATTTGTGGATGAATCCGCTTGCCTAAGCCGGAGCCGCTGTGGTATACTGACAATAGTCAAAGAAGGTCAGCCTCTTTGGCGGGAATGGAGGGAAACGCATGCGACTGAGCGACTTGATCGAAGAGTTCATCAAAGATCTCTGGGGCAAAGAAGAAACAGAGGTTCAGCTCAAGCGAAACGAATTGGCGGAGTATTTCCGCTGCGCTCCAAGCCAGATTAACTATGTACTATCTACCCGTTTTACACCCGATCACGGCTACGCGATTGAAAGTTTTCGCGGCGGCGGCGGGTTTATCCGGATTGTCCGACTCAGCCAGGACGATACGGAGCATCTGCGCTACTTAACCCAGGAGCGTGTGGGGGAGAGGATCAGCGCCAACGAAGCCAGGCTTTTGTGTTTGCAGTTGGCGAAGCAGGGTAGGATACCCGAAGAGACGGCGGACATCATGATTGCCGCTCTCAGCACCCAGGCTCTGTGTGTGCCGATTCCAGAGGCGCTCAAGGATGAAATCCGTGCCAAAACCCTGCGCAGCATGCTGCTGCAGATCGCGCAGCAGACGGAGTGAAGGAGGATATCATGATTTGTGAAATTTGCCGCGAGAAGAACGCGGATATCGTTTTTAAGACAGTCACCGGCAACCAGGTGGCTACCAAGGCGATGTGTATGTCCTGCGCAAACAGCATACAGCAGGATATGGTAAAGATGTTCATGGCACTTGGTTTTAAGCAGGAGCAGGTGGTGAAGGAAGAGCTTGTGAAAGAGCCCGATCTTACCATGCCGCGTTTTCTGTGCACCAACTGTGGCCGCCCCTTCAATGAACTGGACGAGCATACGATGGCAGGCTGCGCGGTCTGCTATGAGGCCATGCGTTCGGAGATGGGAAGGATGCTGCAAGCGGATGACATCCACCAGCTTGCAGCGGAGGACGGCATAACAGAAGAGGAAACAGCAGGCCTTCATCTGGCAAACCAGGAGCAGGATATACGCTTTCAACTAATGGAAGCGGTCATAAGGGAGGATTTTGAGGAAGCCGCCCGCCTGCGGGATTTGCTGGCGCCCTTTGATCACCTGGAGGAAAACGTCTAAACGATGCGGGACAGCGTATTGTTTGCGGAGGTCTCCCTGCGCCGGAACTATCAGGACCTTACCTTCTGCCCGCAGAACAACAGGGAGGATTTGGCGCAGAGCTACCATCGCAGCATCACGGCGCTAGGGAAAATCTATCCGGATTACCATCTTTTTGATGACAAAGCGCTGACGGATGATGAGCTTCCCTTTGAGTCTACAGTTTTTTTGCCGCCAGCGTACGATCAGCTGGTTCAGACTGCGCTTTTTGTGGACAAGGCTTCCGGCTTTTCAGCAGCCATCAACATGGATGAACACCTGGTGCTCAAACAATCCGGGTCACAAAGGGATCTTGCGGCGCAGGTCACCGTCCTTCGGAAAACAGAGGCAGCGCTTAGCCAGGAAGGTCACCCATTCGCCTTTGATGAGCAGTATGGCTTCTTGTCCTACCGGCCTGTGTTGGCGGGCAGCGGGCTGCATGTCCGGCTGGTATTGCACTTACCAATGCTGCATTTTTTAAAGCAGTTGCGCCCCATCACCGAGGCGCTCAAGGCAAAGGGCTGCGGCATCACACCCCTGACGACCAAAGGCGGCCGGAACCCCGCAAGGCTGTATATCCTTAGCAACAACAGCAGTTTTAAGCTGAGTGATGATCAGATTGTGTCCCAGGTGCTCGCCTGCGCTGAGATGCTGGCGGACAAAGAAGCTGCAATTTTGGGCAAAGCGCTTGCGCAAAACGAGCAGTCCACCATCGCTGACCAGGTCTGGCGCGCATATGGCTTGCTGAAATATGCCAGACGGCTCACCGCCAGCGATTTCCTGATTCATTGGAACAGCCTGCGGATAGGCGCGCAGGAAGGGATTGTTCCGCTTACGACCACCCAGGCAGACGGTTTGATGCGCTTTGCCAATGATTATGCCTTTCAGACGGAAGGCGCAGACCCCAAGACATTTGTTTTCCGGCGCGCGGATGCCGTGCGCCGGGTATTATCAGGAGGCTAATTATATGTCCATGTTTGGAAAGTTTAACCAAAAAGCAAAGCAAGTGCTGGATATTTCCCAGCAGTCCGCAATCGCACTTCGTCACCGTTTTTGGGGGACGGAGCATTTATTGATTGGTTTGTTGACGCGGGCTGCGGATGACCTGCCTGGATTGCCCAAGAACATCACGCTGGAAAGTGTGCAGGACGCGGTGCGCCAGTTGTCCTCGCCCAGCCAGCTACCGCCAAAGGTGCTGGAGCTCACACCGCGCATGAAGCGTGTACTGGATGAATCGCTGAACCTTATCCGGCAACGTCAGCTCAAGCAGGTGACAACCTATATATTGTGGCATTGTCTGCTGTCTGAGGAAGACTCAGTCGCGGTGCGCATCCTGACTGTCTTTGGCGCGGACATCGATCAGTTAAAGCGCGAGGCGTCAGATTACCTGCGGGCGACCCCGGACGAGGGCGCGGAGCAGTCCAAATCCACGCTTGAAAAGAACAGCCGCGATTTAACCGCGCTGGCCAAACAAGGCAAGTTGGATCCAGTCATAGGGCGCGAAAAGGAAATTGAGCGCATGGCACAGATTTTGTCCCGCCGGACCAAGAATAATCCGGTCCTCATTGGCGCGCCGGGCGTTGGCAAAAGCGCTGTAGCCGAAGGCTTGGCGCAGCGGATTGCAGAGGATGATGTACCTGACACACTGCTGGGCAAACGTCTGCTGTCCCTGGATCTGGGCAGCCTGATTGCCGGCACCAAGTACCGGGGCGAGTTTGAAGAGCGCATGAAGGAAGTCGTGACGGAGTTGGAGCAGGACGATGCCACCATCCTCTTTATTGATGAGCTGCAAAACATCATGGGTGCTGGCAAGGCGGAAGGTTCCATTGATGCAGCCGGTATTCTAAAACCTGCGCTCGCGCGGGGGGAGATTCAGTGTATTGGCGCTACGACGCTGGACGATTATCGCAAACATATCGAGAAGGATGCCGCGCTATCCAGGCGTTTTCAGCCCGTGATGGTGGATGAGCCGGATGGCGAACGGTCACTTGAGATTCTAAAGGGCCTGCGTCCGCATTATGAGGCCCATCACCAGGTGATGATTACTGATGAGGCACTGTCCTCTGCAGTGGAGCTATCTGCACGTTACATCGCAGACCGGTTCCTGCCGGACAAGGCTGTGGATGTCATGGACGAAGCCGCCTCGCGCGTGCGCCTGCGCGCGTTTGCGGCGCCCAATGAGCTAAAGCAATTTGAGCAGGATCTGGATAGGACAGTGGAGCAAAAACGCGATGCCATCTCCCGGCAGGATTATGAAGCAGCAGCTGATTTGCGCGATGACGAGCGCCAGCTGCGGGAGAAGATCAACCAGGCACGGGATGAATGGAAGCAGACCCGTGAAACCCTGCGTCCTGAAGTCACCGAGGACGACATCGCCGATGTGGTCGCCGGCTGGACGGGGATTCCCGTACAACGCATGACCATGATAGAAAGCAAACGCCTGATGCAGTTGGAGCAAACTTTACACAAGCGCGTCATTGGCCAGGACGAAGCTGTAACCGCTGTCTCAAAAGCGATCCGCAGGGCGAGGGCGGGCTTGCAAGATCCCAAGCGTCCGATTGGCTCCTTTATTTTCTTAGGTCCAACCGGGGTTGGGAAGACAGAGCTTTGCCGTGCTTTGGGTGAGGCGATGTTTGGGGATGAGGATTCCTTGATTCGCCTTGACATGAGCGAGTACATGGAGAAGCATACCGTCTCGCGCATGGTGGGATCACCTCCTGGCTATGTAGGTTATGAAGAAGGCGGCCAGCTAACCGAACAGGTGCGCCGCAAGCCATACTCCGTGGTTCTTTTTGACGAGATCGAGAAGGCACATCCGGATGTATTCAACATGCTGCTGCAAATCCTGGAGGATGGCAGGCTGACGGACAACATGGGCCGGGTAACCAGCTTTAAAAACACCATCATCGTCATGACGTCAAATGCTGGTGCTGCCCAGTTGGCAACTGGACGCTCCCTGGGGTTTGCGGATTCGGATAAACCTGCCGGGATGGATCATGAGGAGATGAAGACCCGCGTTTTGGATGAGATTAAGCGGGTATTTAGGCCGGAATTCCTCAACCGCGTGGATGAGATCATGGTTTTCCACGCCCTGTCCAGCGAACAGATTGCGCAGATTGCAAGCTTGATGCTGGATGTCATCATAAAGCGGATGCAGGAACAGGACATCAGCCTGGCGTTCTCAGATGATGCTGTCGCCTTGCTGGCCAAGTCCGGCTTTGACCCGCAATACGGTGCCCGGCCGTTGCGCCGCGCCATTCAGCGGATGGTAGAGGACGCGTTAAGCGAGAAAATTATCGCAGGTGAGCTGGTCGAAGGTGACCATGTGTATATGTTTGAGGAGGAAGGCAAGCTGTCTTTTACCTTGAAAAAGGCGGAGGAATCCGCAAAAGAGCCTGTCATCGCAGACCAGCCGGTTGGCTAAAGCACAACTGTTTCAAACGAACCATTAAAACGCCTGGGTGACCGGGCGTTTTGCTTTGTGTAATCAGGTAATTTTCTTGACCACTCGCGGCAAACATCCTATAATGGCGCAGGAAAGAGGGGAGTGGAAGGAATGCAAGAAAGAAACACGTTTTACATCACTACACCGATCTATTATCCCAGTGGGCATATGCACATTGGGCATACTTATACTACCGTTGCAGCGGACACCATGGCGCGCTTTAAAAAGATGACGGGCCATCAGGTATATTTCCTCACAGGCACGGATGAGCATGGCCAGAAGATTGAGCGCAGCGCACAGGAATCAGGCGTCGCGCCGCAGCAGTTTGTGGACGAGATTGTCGCGCAAACCAAACAGTTGTGGGAATTGATGAACATCAAGTATGACAACTTCATCCGCACCACTGATGAGCATCACATGAAAGCTGTGCAGCGCATCTTCCAGAGACTCTATGAAACAGGCGATATCTACAAGGATGCCTATGAGGGTCAGTATTGTGTCCCCTGCGAGGCCTTCTGGACAGCCAGCCAGATGAAGGAAGGCAACCTGTGCCCGGATTGCTCAAGGCCCACGGAATTGGTGCGAGAGGAAAGCTATTTCCTGCGCATGAGCAAGTATCAGGATTGGCTAATCCAATACATTGAGGAGCACCCGAATTTCATTCAGCCGCCCTCCCGCGCCAAGGAGATGCTGCAAAACTTCTTAAAACCAGGCCTGCAAGACCTGTCCATCAGCCGGACTTCCTTCTCCTGGGGCGTTCCTGTACCCTTTGACCCTGAGCATGTCATTTACGTATGGATTGATGCGCTGAGCAACTATATCACCGCGCTGGGCTATTCCTCCGGGGAGGAAGAATTAATGGATACCTTCTGGCCGGCGGATGTGCAGCTGGTCGGCAAGGAGATTACCCGTTTCCACACCATCTACTGGCCAATTATTTTAAAGGCGCTGGGATTGCCCCTGCCCAAGCAGATTTTTGCCCACGGCTGGCTTTTGTTTAATGACGATAAAATGTCCAAGTCCAAGGGCAATGTGGTCTATCCAGGCCCCGTGATCAAACGCTATGGCGCGGACGCGCTGCGCTACTATCTCATGCGTGAGATGCTATTTGGCTCCGATGGCAACTACACCAACCAGGCCATGATGACGCGCGTCAACTCCGACCTTGCCAACGACTTGGGCAACCTGCTCAGCCGCACGGTGGCGATGATTGAGAAGTATTTTGACGGCGTTATCCAGGCGACCGGCACCTATGAGCAGGTCGATCTGGACCTGATTACACTGTTGGAAGCGCTGCCCAAGAAGGTAGAGGAGGAGATGAACGCCCTCCAGTTCTCCCAGGCATTATCCGAGATTTGGAAGGTCATCGGCGCCAGCAACCGCTACATCGATCTGACTGAACCATGGGTTTTAGGCCGCAGTGAGGAGGGCAAGGAGCGCCTGCGCACTGTCCTGTATGTGTTGGCGGAGAGCCTGCGGTATATCAGCATCCTGATTTACCCTGTTATGCCATCGACCCCGCAGAAGATGTTCAGCCAGCTGGGTATTTCAGATGAGCGCTTACAAAACTGGGGCTCTTTGGACCGCTTTGGGCAAACCCCAGCCGGCCAGCGCGTGTCAAAAGGCGAGGCCATTTTCCCGCGCATTGACATCAAGGCGGATTTGCCCGGGCTTGAGGCGGAAAACGCAGCCGAGCACGTAAAGAGCAATCCTGCCGCGGCTGACGCATCAAAAGTGAAAAAGCCGGCAGTTCCACTGATTGCTATTGAGGATTTTCAGAAGATTCAGTTGGTGACTGCCAAGGTACTGGCATGTGAGAAGGTCAAGAAAAGTGACAAGCTGCTCAAATTCCATCTGAAGGTAGGGGAAGAGGAGCGCACTGTGCTTTCAGGGATCGCGGAGCACTATGAACCCGAGGCCCTCATTGGGCGCTCCCTGGTGTTGCTGGCCAACCTGCCGCCGCGCAAGATTCGCGGCATTGAGTCCGAGGGCATGCTCTTATCCGCAGCCTCAGAGGATGAAAGCATGTTGCGGCTGTTGTTTGTGGATGAAGGCATTGACGACGGGGCGGGCATCGCGTGAGCCAGCTTCGGATGCTCTTTGATACCCATTGCCACCTGGATGCTGAGCAGTTTGACGCGGACCGGGATGCGGTTATCAGCGCGCTGCCCGATTACGGCATCGCCGCCTGTTTAACCTGTGGCAGCGATATCACCAGCTCAAAAAAGGGCATCCATCTGGCGGAGCAGTATCCCTTTGTCTATGCCGCTGTCGGCATTCACCCACATGAGGTCTCGAAGGCAACCCTTGATGAGTTGGATGAGGTGGAAGCCTTGCTGTCCCATCCCAAGGTCATCGCGCTGGGTGAGATTGGGCTGGATCATTACTATGATTTTTCACCCCGCGGTTTGCAGGAAGAATACCTGATAAAGCAACTGCAAATTGCAAAGCAGCACAGCAAGCCCGTGATTTTGCATGTACGGGAAGCACATGGCGCGATGATTGATTTGCTGACCCAATTCAAGGACAGTTTACCCAAAGGGATTCTGCATTGTTACTCCGGCAGCGCGCAGAGCCTTGCCATTTATGAGAAACTGGGCTTTCACATTTCCTTTGCCGGCGCTGTCACCTTCAAAAATGCGCAGAAACTGCGCCTGGCAGCTGAGGTGGCCAGCCTGAACCGCCTGCTGATTGAGACGGACAGCCCCTATTTAGCGCCGGTGCCCTATAGGGGCAAACGCAATCACCCAGGCCTTGTCGCTGAAGTATGTAAATTGCTGGCCGAAATCAAGGGGATGAGCTATGAGGACATGGCTGCCCTCACCTGCCGCAACGCTTGCGCGCTCTTTCAACTCAACGACCAGACAATCTGTACCGCGGCCAACTAAGCTGATTATGACGTTCGTGTTAATTTTGTTAAGCCTTCAAGAACAATTTATGCCAATTTGTGCTATACTACTAGAACTGCCCTTGGAAGGAGGCTTAGGATGCCGCGTCAGTTCATTTTAGCTTCCGGATCCCAAAGACGGCAGGAACTGCTCTCCCAGATGGGCGTGCCCTTTGAATTGTACGTACCAGAAGTGGATGAGCGCCTGAATGGTTCTGCCGAGCAGGTGGTTGTTGAACTGGCCCGGCGTAAAGCGCTGGAGGCTGCACGGGTTTACCCCAAAGCAGCGGTACTGGCTGCTGATACCCTGGTTACCATTGAGGGGGAAGTGCTGGGCAAGCCGCAGGACTTGTTCGATGCAGCAAGGATGCTGCGCAGGCTCAGCGGTGCTTGGCATGAGGTGCACACCGGTGTCTGCCTAGTGGTAGACAGCGCAGCAGAATTTGCCCATGTCAAGACTGATGTGTTGTTCTCCAACATGACGGAGGATGAGATTCGCCTGTACTGCGACAGCGGTGAGCCCCTGGGCAAGGCCGGCGCTTACGCCATTCAGGGCTTGGGCGGCATGTTTATCCAGCAGATTCACGGCAACTATACCAACGTGGTCGGCCTTCCCACTTCCGTGGTGTACCAGATGCTCAAGAAGGCAAATATTCTGTAAAGACAGGGATTTCGAATGGCTATTATCGCGCCTGATATCGGCATAGATTTGGGGACATCGAACACGCTGGTGCATGTTCGCAAAAGGGGCATTCAAATCAATGAGCCCACCCTGCTTGTGGTTTCAGGCACCGAAAAGCGCACCATTAAGGCGATTGGGCAGGATGCCCTGGCGCTGGTGGGCCGCACGTCTGTGGGCGACATCGCTGTGCGTCCCCTGCAGGACGGCACTGTTAAGGATTTCGACCTAACCGAGGCTGTTTTGCGTTATTTCATCCGCAAATCCATCGGTGTATCCCATCTGGTTAAACCCCGTATGTACATCACTGTACCCAGCCGCATCTCTCCAGTAGAGAAGCGTGTCATCCGTGAGGCGGCCATCAGCGCCGGCGGACGCAAGAACGCCATCCATTTAATCGACAAGCCCTTTGCTTCTGCCTTTGGCTCGGGTTTGCCGGTTTTCGCGCCCGAGGGCAGCATGGTGGTGGACATCGGCGGCGGGACCACTGAGGTGGCTGTCATCGCGCTGGGAGGCATTGTGCTTTCAAGGTCCATTCCATCCGGCGGGATCAAGATGGATTCAGTGATTGTGGAATTTATCAAGCATGACCACAACATGCTGATTGGGGACCGGATGGCAGAAGATATCAAGATTGACTGGGGCTCCGCCTTGCCTTCTTCTGATGAGCGCAAGGTGGTGGTCCGCGGGCGCGACTTGATTACCGGCCTGCCTCAAACGGCAGAGATTGCCTCCAGCCGTCTTTACCAGGCCTTGCAGGGGCCTTGCCTTAAAATATTGGATACCATTCGGGAGATCTTGGACAAGACGCCGCCGGAATTGTGCAGCGACATCTTCCGTAAAGGAATCTACCTGGTAGGCGGCGGCGCGCAGCTCTACGGCCTGGACCGCTTTTTGGCGTCAGAGCTTGGCCTGCCGGTGACACTGGCCCGCGACCCGATGCTGACGGCCGTAAACGGGGTGGGCACCATGGCTGAGCGCAGTGATTTACTCAACAAACTGACCAGATCCAACTTTATTCGGGATGACAATGCCTAAGCCAAAACCAAGAAAACCTGCCAAACCGCGCACCAAGCGCGAAGCACGCCCCGCGCAGACAAGTGCGGAACGCCAGCGTGGCATCAGCCGCCTGCTAGGTTTGCTGACGGCACTGCTGCTGCTTTTGGTCATTGCTGTGATGATTTTGTCCCAGCTGTTTGACACGCCGATTTTAAAAGTGCCGCGGCAGGTGGTGGCGCGCGTGGTTACACCGATTCAGAATGTGTTTGCTTCAGGCACGGACTTCGTGGTGGATTATCTGCGCGCCCTTAAATTGCGCAGCAACTTCGAATATGAGTACAACCAGCTGCGTCAGCGTGTGGATGAATTGACAGACCAGGCGATGCTGGCTAACGCCTTGCAGCACCAGTTGCAGGCTTATGAAGACCTCAATGATGAGGTGCAGCGCAACCCCGGTCTAAACGGCATCAAGGCCAACATCATCGGCCGGGACACCACCAACTACTCCTTCGTGCTCACGCTGGACGTGGGTTCAAAAGCAGGGGTTGAGGACAACATGGCGGTCGTCGTACCGGGTGCACTGGTGGGCATCACCTATGACACCTTGCCCAAAAGTACCAAGGTGCGCGGTATTATCGACACCAAGTGCGCTGTCGCAGCGCTGATTGAATCCAACCGTGACCCGGGCACGGTATCTGGGACACTGGCAATTGACGGCCAGAAAAACTGTCGGATGTATTATCTCTCCTATACCACCTTGCCCAGACCAGGTGATCTGGTGGTCACCAGCGGTATGAACACAGGCCTGCCCAAAGGCATCCCAATTGGCCGCGTACGCGAGAGCACCCGCGGTATGGAGGATTCCAAGCAATATATCGTGCTGGAGCCCTTGGCTGACTTTGACCATATTGAGTATGTCATTGTTTATCGCTATCAGAAAATTCTGACCGCCGCGGAGCGTGTGAAGCCGCCGGAGCAAAGCTTTATTCCAATGCCTCCCATCCGTCCGGTTCCTACGCTGATTGGTCAGGCAGAGCCGGTGGAGGATCCGGATGCTTCGCCCTCACCAGAAGGTGACGCATCAGCCAGCCCAGCGCCCGACGAATCACCTTTACCTGATGAAACCTACGAACCCGATGAGTTGGATAACCTGAATGGTGAAACAGGTGAGGCGACAGAGACCGACGAAGGCGTATCCTACAACGCGCCTGTCATTGTCGATATGACGCCCACCCTTGAGCCTTCACCTGAACTAATCACCCCATCCCCAACCCCAACCTTCTCACCTGAGGATATGACCGTGGAGGAGGACGGATAATGCAGGCTGTATGGCAGAAAAGCAGCAGCATTACCAGGGCAGCCTTTAAGTTTTTCAAGGTAGTGCTTTTGGTTTTGCTGTTTTTCCTGCTGCAGACGGTTGTCATACCACACCTCAAAATTGCGGGAATTATGCCCAATTTATTGATGGTCATCATCGCAATTCTAACGGTGAGCTACGGCAAACTGTATGCCTTCATCTCCGGCGCCTTAATCGGCATCATCTTGGAGGCCATGTCCTACAGCATCCCGCTGTATTATTTGCTGATTTATCCAGTGCTGGCGCTTTTATGTGCGCAGGTCTTTGCTGATATGTCCGATATCAAGCGCGAAATGCGCCGCATCCGTGAAGCCCAGCGCCTCAGCGAGGCGGAGGCGCAAATTCAAGCGCCGTTTATGCGACGGCGGTTTCGCATCCGGATCCGCCTTCGCCGCGATTCACCGCATGACCTCAACGCGCATTTGCGTATTTTGCTTAATACGCTGATGCTTGTGTTCCTGTTTGAAGGGGTGATGATGCTTTACATCGCTTTAAGCGGCATCAGCGTCACCTTCAACCATATTGCGAGAATTCTCTACACAGCGGCCTATACCGCAGTTTGCTGCGTGGTGATGTTTCCGATCCGCGCCTGGCTGGGCTTGTACAAACGCCCGCGCCGGATGAAGGTTTCCGAGGAAGGGGAAATGGAGGTCACAACCAACCGCGAAATCCTGCGTCAGATTGCCCTGGTACCCGATGACGTGCCAGAACCCAAGAAGCAGGTCTTCCAATTCCTACGCAAAAAGCCTAAGGTTAAGAAGGAAGAACCAAAACAGGACAAGGAGACGGTGGATGAAGCGGATTCATCCATTGAAGACGGGGAGGTGCCCACTTCATGAAAATCAATCAAGCCATCATCAGACGATATCTACTCTTTATTGTCTTGATTGTTGTGCTTTTTTCTGCGCTGTTCGCAAAACTGTATAGTTTGCAGATTGTCAATGCGGATCAGTACCAGCAATCCGCCAGTTCCAGCAGCTTCAAAACGATTCGCTTAACCGGTCGCCGCGGCATGATTACGGACGCGGAAAGCGTCGTTTTCGCCATGAGCGAGGATATTTATAATGTCAGCTTCCTTGTTACCGACGCGGAGATTCAAAATGATAAGCGTGTAAAGGAGCTGACAGCCTCCATCCTCAAAACCATCGGTATCGTCAAATCCTACGGGATTGAGATGAAAAACGAATTTGTTATACAGCGCAACCCGGAGACTGATTTGTGGGAGTTCAACTTCGGCAAGGGCATCTCCGAGAAGGCCTGGGAAATCCGTGAATCCTATTGGTATGGCAACCACTATCTTTCCAAAACCAGATACCCAACAGCGGAGGATTGTTACAACTTCCTGTACAAACGCTATTTCCTGGATGAAGTGGAAAACCTGGATGAGCAGACAGCCCGCGAAATCATGGCTGTGTTCTCCGAGATGCGCATGAACATCTATAATTCAACTGCCATTATCATCGCGCAGAACATCCCCTTTGAAGCGGTTCAGGAGATTGCGGGCCTCACCATGTCCCTGCCTGGTATTGGCATTGACGTGGGGGAGAAACGCGTCTACCCGCGCAACAACGTCGCTTCGCAGATTATTGGCTATGTCGGCCCTATCTCGGATCGCGACAATTTCGCGACAGAGCTGCGGCCCATGGGCTATCAGCTCAATGACATTATCGGCAAGGATGGTATTGAGCGATCCATGGAAAACTGGCTGACGCCGAACATCGCCAGCCGATCTGGCAGCCGTGTAATGGAAAAGGACAACCGTGGCCGGTTGACCAGGCAGATGAGCAATACCCAGCCTACAGACGGCAACAATGTCAAGCTGACCATTATTGACAGCTACCAACGTGAAGCAGAGCGGGCCATCGCTGCCAATGTGGAGTACACCCGCGGCATTCAGGAGCGGGAAATGTTCAAGGATCGCTGGCGCAGTGTCAATAAGCTTAAATTGGAGAAGCGGGATTTCCTGGAGTATCCGCTGAAACTGGCAAGCACCGGTACCATGGTGGTGCTGGATATCCATACAGGCAAGGTGCTTGCCATGGCCCAATACCCCACCTTTGACCTAAACGCCATGGTCGCCGGCGGCAAAGAAGTAGAAAGCATCCTGCTGGATGAGCGAAACCCACTGCAGAATTATGCCATTCACTCCCGGGCGGAACCTGGCTCTATCTTCAAAATGGTGACAGGACTTGCCGCTTTGACCAACGGTGTTTTGGCTGTGGATGACCGTATTTCAGATGAAGGTCCCTACATGAAGTACACCACGAAAGAGGAAGACGCCCCGACCTGCTGGATCGCTAAAGGCGCCAGAAAGCAGCACGCAGACCTCAATATCGTGTCGGGTCTTTCCAAGTCATGTAACTACTTTTTCTATACCTTAGCAGGAAGGCTCTACGGCGATACAGGCAGTACCCTGCTGTACCAATATGCAGCCCAGATGGGCCTCACCACGCGCACCGGCATCCAACTGCCAGGTGAAGCGCGCAGCATCGTGGGCAACCAAACCTCGGTGTATGATCCCACAATGCCCGTGAACAAGCAGGAGATTGACCTGCCTCTCTTGATTGCCGCAAAGATCAAGCAGCATCTGCAAAACATTGGTGCCAGCTATGGCATTACCTATGACGACAAGCGCTTGGACGCCTGCATCAAACAATTGATGGACATGGCCTTGGTGACTGACCAGGGCAAGTGGCCGGACGCCATGCGCCCCATTTTGATGGCGGAATTGAACATGACCCGCGAAATGGTCTGGCTGCAGGCTGTCATCGGAGAGATTTGGTACGCCCTCAACGACCTGAAGTGGGGCGGCAGCATGGAGGTCCAGCTGGCGATTGGGCAGTCCATCACCGTACTCACACCTGCCGCTGTAGCGCGCTATGTCGCGGCCATTGGCAATGGGGGAACAGTCTATAACCTGTCCATCATTGACTCCATCATCTCTCCGGAAGGTGAGATTTTGAACCAATACCAACCCAGCGTCTTTGGCCAACTCGACAGCGCGCAGCCCTTTATGCCCTACATCAAGGAAGGGATGAAAGGTGTGGTTGACGAAGCTGGTACGGCCAAGCGGTATTTTGATGACTTCAAATACAGGGATGAGTTGTGGGCGAAAACGGGGACCTCCCAGATAACCATTGGCAACATCAAGCTTGACCTGGAAAACAATGGCTGGTTTGTTGCACTTACGCCCTTCACCAAGCCTGCTGAAATCGCTGTGGTTGTGCTGATCCCTAACGGCAAAGCTGGCGCTGAGGCCACGCGCGCTGCGCGCGACTTCATTGGATGGTGGTATGATGACCAGAATAAATTCACCGGTGAAGTGCCTGTGGTGCCCGGCAATCAGCTGATGCCATAAGGAGGAGACATGGCGAAGTCCTATGTATTCATCTCTGGCAAAGGCGGTGTGGGGAAGTCCACACTGGCCTCCGCCTTGGCTGTTTTTGCCGCGCAAGCTGGTAAAAGGGTCGCGGTCATTGATGGTGACATTGGGCTGAGGAGTCTGGACTTGATGCTGGGGCTGCAGGACTTGGTCCTGTACGATATGGCGGATTTGGTCAAGCGTCGCTGCTCGCTTAACCAGGCGTTGATTCAGCATCCGGAGTACCCCTCTTTGTATTTGATGGTGGGCGGCCAGCAGGCCAGGCCCAAAGACTTTCAAAAGCAAGACATGCAAAAGATTCTGCGCACCTTAAAGAAGCGTTTTGACCTTGTGTTGGTTGATGGGCCTGCAGGCCTTGGGCGGGGTGCGCGTATCTTCGCTGATTTGGTGGATGAGGTGCTTGTCGTCGCGACACCTGACCCGGTCGCCATCAGAAGCGCTGAAAAAATGGCGTCTCAACTGTACGCCGCGGGCGTCCGCCCCGCGATGCTGCTCAACCGCATGAACGCGCAGTACGTATTGGATGGTCATTTTGCTCAGCCGCAGAACCTGTCCTTCAGCTTGGACATTCCCCTTCTGGGTGTGTTTGAGGACAGCAAGCTCCTGTATGAAGCAGCCTTGCAAGGGAAAAACGCTGCGCTGGCAGATGACGAGGGCTTCAAGGCCGCACTTTCCAATCTCTTGCACCGCATGGAGGGGGAATCCTTGCCCCTGCCCGAGTACAAGCCAGAGAAACTGAACATCTTCCAGCGCATCTGGAAGTGGCTTGAGGATTAATGATGAGTATTTTTGAGGATAAACGGTCCAGACCGCATTTTGATTTTACCCTGTTGATCATCACCTATTTGTTGATGATAATAGGCGTATTGGCGATATCCGTTGCTACCTTTGACCCCAATGTCTCCGGTGATTTGCCTTTGCTTAACCGCATCCTGGCATCCAACACCGGCTCCTGGCAGGCCATCTTTGTGGTTGCCTCCCCGGCAGCGGTTTGGTTTATCGTCAGCATCCCCTACGAGCATTTTAAAACCTTCGCGCCTGTTTATTACCTTGGCATTGTGGGCTTTTTGCTGGTTGTGCTTGTCACTTCCTCCGCAATCCGCGACGTCAAAGCCTGGTTTGAGCTTTCGCTTGGCCGTATGCTGCAGCCCAGTGAGTTTGCCAAGATTACGATTATCCTCATGTTGGCAAAGGAGTTGTCCAGCAACGTGAAGCCTTTGAGCAACATGCGCTCTATCATCCGTCTTGGAGTGATCGTCATGCTGCCATCCGCCATCACGGTCTTGTCCGGTGAGACCGGCAGCGTCATTGTCATGGTGGGCATCGCTTACACGATGTTGTATTTCAGCGATGTGGACTGGAAATGGCTTTTGTCCATAGGGGCTATTGGTGCATTGGGTATTGTCGGCTTCTTCGCCTACGGCATCATCGGCGGCAGCTCTAACTACATTTTCTATCGTATTCTGGCCTTTATGGATCCTCATTCCTATGCGCAGGGGCCAGGTTTGCAGCTGTTGCGCTCGCAACAGGCGATTGGTTCGGGGGGACTGACTGGTGTCGGTTTGTTTGTGCCAGGCTCCATGAGCCAGCTGAACTTTATCCCAGAGGATTGGACCGACTTTGTGTTTGCCTCAGTGGGGGAGGCAGTAGGCTTCATTGGCTCTGCTGTTATTGTGCTGCTCTTTTTGTTCTTGATACTGCGTTTGCTGTATTTGTCGCGCTTTACCTATGATCAATTTGGCCGGCAGATTATCATTGGCATCATGGCCATGATATTCATTCATGTGTTCCAGAACATCGCGATGACCATTGGCTTAATGCCCATCACCGGCATCCCGCTGCCCTTTATCAGCTATGGCGGATCCAATCTCTTAACCAATGTCATTGGGATCTCACTGGTGCTCAACGTGACCAGAAACCGCACTGGCTCCATGCCCGCGTATAACCTGCCGGCGGGCAGTACCATTCGCACGCGCAAAAGGCGGCGCGCCTCCATCTTTGTCAACATGACCAAGCGTGACAGCATCCGCAACATCAAAAAACAGCGGCGCAAGCAGGTTGAGGAATAAAAAGCCAGCTGACAAAGCAGTAAACCTCTCAAATTTTTCTCAATGGCTTGTCATTGCTGCGTACCCTATGTATAATGCCGCCAAGATCAAGGTTTGAATGGAGGGCTCCGATGGCTCTTGTGAAATGTCCGCGATGCGAACTGAACTATATGAAGACAAGTGATGCAATGTGCAAGGTCTGTTACCGTGAGTTGCACGGTAAATTGCCCGTTGAAGAAATAGAAGTCTGCTCCACATGCAACGAGGCCAAAGCGCTGCCCGGCAAAGATGTATGCTTGTATTGCCTGCGAGAGATGGACAAGCAAAAGGGCGTAAAGACTGAGCTGGATGAGCCGGTGGAGATTGGGCTTGATCCTGTCAGCGGGATGGAGGAGATGATCCCTGAGATGGCGGAGGATGAGGAACCCGACTATCACTCCCTGGGTGACGCACTTTCCCTTGAAGCCATGAGTGAGCAAGAGCAAGAGGACGACGACGAGGAGATGGATGACTGAATCTCCCCGCATTTTTGCCATCAGCGACCTGCACCTGCCGGGTGGACAGGACAAATCCATGGATTTGTTTGGTGCTCACTGGCAGGATCATTTTATTAAGATCCAGGAGGACTGGCAGCAGAGGGTGGGGGAGCAGGACATCGTTCTCATTCCCGGCGATATTTCCTGGGCGATGCGTTTGGAGGAAGCCATCACTGATCTGAGGCAGATTGGTGAACTGCCTGGTCAAAAAATCATGATCAAGGGCAACCACGATTTTTGGTGGAGCGCCATCAGCAATGTACGTGCGAACTTGTCCGCTGGTTTTTACGCCATACAAAATGACGCGGTGACCTTGCCTGGTTACGTGTTCGCGGGCTCGCGCGGCTGGGTTATGCCCGGCGACGAAGAGGAAGAAAAGGACACCCAAAAGATCTACAACCGCGAGTTGATTCGCCTGGAGATGTCCCTGCAGCGGGCGCAAAAATTGCGGCAGGATAATAAACTGATTGTCCTTTGCCATTTCCCGCCTTGCAACCAAAAAGGGGAGGACACCGCGGTAAGCCAATTGCTTGAACGATACAAGGCGGATGCGGTGGTCTATGGACATCTGCATGGGCAGGCCTGCGCTGCTGGCTTTCAGGGTTTGAAAAACGGTGTCCTGTACTATTTGACCTCATGCGACTGTATCAACTTCCGCCTTTTGGAAATAACCGATGATATTTGCAGATAATCGCAGAACAGAACAATAGACGGGGCTTCCCAAAGAAAAATTCAGCCATTTATTTAACAATTTCATGATTCAATACAAGTAAACCCGGCAATTTCCCGTTAATTGATACAAAAGAACTAACTAAAAAAACATCCGTTCCCATTTAAAGACTGCGAAAGCCGAACAGGTATTCTCAGTTTTTCTTGATGTCGGCTGATAAACCTTCCTTATTCACCCAAAACTTTCCAATCAACAGCTGTGGTTGTTTACGCAGGATTCCATCTTGTGGTATTTTGTGTACGAAAAGGGCGATAAGTGGTGATTGGTGGTGAAGAACATGCCGGATGAGGGCATCCATTCCCAAAAGAAGAATTCCAGGACAGAAGATCAGCAAAGCGCGGATTCCACGCGCCGCTTGGGTTTTATTGGGGTTTATAACCACTCCATCGATGGAAAGGGCAGGGTTATCGTACCGCTGCCGTTTCGCAGCCTTTTGGGTGACCGCATTATCGTCGGGGTCAATATGGCTCAGGACTCCATCGCGATCTATCCCTACGATGTGTGGGAGGAGAAGGTGGATATGCTTACCAAGCTTAGCCGCGAGGATGTCTCCGCGGAGTTCTTTTTGGCCCGGTTTGCGATGTACTCCTTTGATGGCCTGGGATATGACTCCCAGGGGCGCGTGTTGCTGCCAGCAGCCCTGCGCGAACTGTTCCTGACAAATGCCCAAGGCGTACAGGTATCCGGCACAACAGAGTACGTGCGCATCATCTCTGATGAGCAGGCCAAGCAGGAGCGCGAACAGTTCAACACCCGCTTCCCCAATCCGCTTGAAGCCATCAGTGAGATTCAGGCACGGGCAAGAATGAAGACAAACGAGGGGTTATAAACCAGGCCCTTCAGAGAGGACATAAGGATGCAGCAGACAAAACAAGCAAACTACAGGCAATACGTTTTGGCGGGTGACACCTTAACCAAGCGTGAGCGCATTGCTGTGTCCTCCCATGTCAATGTCGACAACCCGGGCACCCAGGACACACGGGATGTATTTATCGCAAACCGGCCGCAACGGCAGGCCTTCTGCATCCGGATGAAATGGGCGTTCATCTTTATTCTCATCAGCATCGTTCTTTGTCTGTTCATGATTGGCAGCAAAATCGCCTTGACGCGGGCGCTTCATGAAGAGTATGCTCTGCTGGGCGAGCGTTATCGTGTTGCGCAAACAGAGCATCGCCGCCTGAAGGAGGCTTTCAGTCAAAAGAGCGATGCCTCCGGAGTTTGCTATTATGCCGTGCAATCCTTGGGTATGCGTCTTGCGGGACACGCGGAGACCATCGGAGTGCAGGCGGCTGGTATCCCATTTACGACTCTCCCAGACACACAGCTGGGGAGCGCGTCAAACGGGCACTGATGAGACTGATGAGGTTAATGTATGAGATTATCACACTTGGCCGCGGAAGCCTTGGCTTACGCGCAGGAGTTGACAGGAGATTGTGAAATACGCAGCCTGAGCGCTGACAGTAGGGAACAAACCAACCAAGGCTTGTTCTTTTGCATCAAGGGTGCCCATGTGGATGCCCACCAATACGCCGAACAGGCTGTAAAAAATGGCGCTGCTGCCTTGGTGGTGACAGAGCTTCAACCGCACATCAAGGTGCCGCAACTAAAGGTAACGGATGATCGCGCCGCGATGGCGCTGATAGCCCGTGCCTTTTTTGGCTTTGCGGATCGCGATATGAAGCTCATTGGTATCACAGGCACCAAAGGTAAAACGACAACAAGCTACCTGGTCAAAGCCATCTTAGAGCGCGCTGGATTTACTTGCGGGCTGATTGGTACAACCGGCAATATGATTGGCAACCAATGGATGAACAGCAGCTTGACTACGCCTGACCCGATTGAGCTGCACAGGACGCTTCGCTTGATGGCGGACGCGGGCTGTCAGTATGTCATTATGGAAGTGTCGGCTCATGCCATCTGGATGCGCAGGCTGGAGGGCCTTGCCTTTGAGGCGGGCTGCTTTACCAACCTTTCCCAGGATCATTTGGATTTCTTTGGCACAATGGAGGCCTATTTCAACGCCAAGCGCGATTTCTTCACTAAAAATGTGGTCAAAAACGCAGTCTTGTCCCTGGATGACCCTTGGGTGACACGGCTTCTGGAGGGGCTGAAAATGCCCAAAATCAGCTATGCCATCTGCACCAACGCAGACCTGTTTGCCCGCGATATCCAGATTGAGGAAGGCGGCGTTTCCTTCATGCTCAGCCTCTGGAATGAGAAATATTATCCGGTGCAGCTAAAGCTGATGGGCATGTTCAATATCTATAATGCCCTGGCGGCCGCAGGTATCGGGTTAATCCTTGGCATGGAGCCAGAGCTCATCTGCAAGGCGCTGGAGAGCGTCAACAGTGTGCCGGGACGCGCTGAGGTGCTGGATACCAATACTGAATACAAGGTGGTGCTGGATTACTCGCATTCACCTGACGCGTTGGAAAACATCCTGCTGGCCATTCGTGAGTTTATCAAAGGCCGGCTGATCGTTGTCTTTGGCTGCGGCGGTGATCGCGATCAAAGCAAGCGGCCCATCATGGGCGCCATTGCCGGTAAGATGGCGGACCTGTCTATTTTAACCAGTGACAATCCCAGGGCAGAGGACCCCTTGGATATTTTAGGCGCGATAGAGGAGGGCATCAAACCAACCGGCGGGTTGTATCAAGTAATTGAGAACCGCAAAGAGGCTATCAAGCATGCACTCAGCATCGCGTCTCCGGGTGATGTCGTGTTGCTTGCGGGCAAAGGACATGAGACCTATCAGGAAGTCCACGGCATCAAGCGCCCCTTTGATGAGAAGGTCATCGTAGCGGAGTTGTTGAAGGAGATGAGAGCGGAGGGCCACAAAGATGCTTGAGGTATTAAGCGGTGCCATTGCCCTGGTTATCGTCCTGCTGCTGATGCCGGGTTTCATAAAATATATGAAGGACCGGGGGATGATTCAGCCGGGTTATGATCTGGGCCCGGACTCTTTTAAAAAGAAGGATAAGCCCCCCAACATGGGCGGGTTGATAATTGCACTTGCTGTTTTTGTTGCCTCCCTAATAATCAGCTTGGTTTCAGGCAACGTCAATGTGCTTTTACTGCTGATGGTCGCGGCCTTTGGCGGGTTAGCGATTGGATTTGCAGACGATTTTATCAAGGACGTTCAGCAGCACCATGATGGATTGCGACCGCGCTACAAGCTGATTGGCCAGACAGTGGTGGGTCTTGCTTTTTCTTTGATTACCATGAACCTGCAGGGGACGGCCATCCACCTGCCCTTTACCAAAACGACACTCGATCTGTCATATGCCTACCTGCCACTGATGACGCTGCTGTATGTCTTTATGACCAACTCCGCCAATTTACAGGATGGGGTGGACGGTTTGATGAGTTCCGTCACCTTGGCTGGCAGCGCCGCATTGGGCGCTATTGCGCTGATTATCAAGGGTGGCAGCCTGGGGAACCCCAGCATCGCTTTTGCCTGCTTCGCGCTAACAGGGGCGTGCCTTGGCTTCCTGCTCTTTAACCAGCATCCCGCGCGGATTTATATGGGCGATACTGGTTCAATGTTCATTGGAGGCCTGCTGACCGGTGCCGCGATGCTGCTGCGCCTGCAAATCTGGCTTTTGCCGTTGTGCTTTACCATGATTATGTCATCCGTCTCTGTCATCGTCCAGCGGCTGTATTTCAAGGCCACTGGCGGCAAGCGACTGATTAAGATGTCGCCAATCCACCACCATTTTGAAATGTCTGGCTGGAGCGAGAACAAAATTGCGCGCAGGTATACCCTTACCATTATCGTGTTGTCAGTCCTGGCAGCTTTGGCTGCACTTCCCATCGCGTCTTAAAGTGAAGGAAGGTGGGTGAATTGGGCAAAGGAGCGGCAATCAGGCAGGAGGCATTCAAAGAATACGGGGGTCAGACCGTGCTGGTGGTCGGCGCTGCGCGCAGCGGGTTAGCCGCCGCGCGGTTGTTGCTGTTTATTGGAGCGAAGGTTATCCTGAACGACATCAAACCACGGGATAGATTTGAACTGGACGATGAGTTGCTGCAGCATCCAAACTGTGTGATGAGGTTTGATCAAGCTGCCGAGCCTTTGTTGAAAGACTGCGACAAACTGCTGATTAGCCCAGGCATTTCAGTTGACGCCCCCTTTGTGAGAAAAGCGCTGCAAATGGGCATTCCCATGATTGGTGAGCTTGATTTTGCCGCCGCTTGCACGGGTCTTGATATCATCGCCATCAGCGGCACCAATGGCAAAACAACGACCGTGACACTGGTGGGAGAAATGTTAAAAAAAGCCGGCCATGTTGTCCATGTAGCCGGTAATATAGGATACCCGCTCTCCGCTGCCGTGTTAAACGCGGAGGAAAATGACTTGTTGCTTACAGAAGTGTCCAGTTTCCAGATGGAAACCAGCAAGCACTTCCATCCACGGGTTGCCGCTTTATTAAATATTACGCCCGATCACCTGGACCGCCATAAAACGATGGACGGGTATGTTGGACTTAAAAAACGATTGTTTGCAAACATGGGTCAATTTGACACCATCGTGTTGAACTATGATGACGAGCGGCTTCAAGAGATATCCGCGGATTTGGTTTCAAAAACCATTTGGTTTTCCTATTTAAACAATGCGCCTGAAGGCGCGGTTCTGTTAGATGGGGAGATTGCCTGGCGCGAACAGGGGGATATCCGCCCCATTTGCATGGCAAAGGATCTGCTGATTCCGGGCGCGCACAATGTAGAGAACGCCCTGGCAGCGACTGCAATTGCACACCAAATGGAAGTGCCGTTTCCAGTTATCGCCTATACACTCAAGACCTTCAAGGGGGTTGAGCATCGGATTGAGTATGTGACGACTGTGAATGGTGTACTGTGGCTAAATGATTCCAAGGGTACCAATCCGGATTCGACCATCAAGGCAATTGATGCAATGGCAGCTCCAACGGTGCTGATCGCTGGTGGTTACGACAAAGAGATTTCCTTCCGGGATATGGCAGAGGCCATTGTAAACGCTGGGAATATATCCTGTTGCGTGTTGATGGGGCAAACTGCGCAGAAAATCGGTCAGGATTTGAAAGCAGCAGGATTTACCGCATTTCACTATGCACATAGTCTCAATGAAGCGGTTCACCTCAGCGCTGCGCTTGCGAAAGAAGGGGGTAATGTGCTGTTCTCGCCCGCCTGCGCCTCCTTTGACATGTTTGATGACTATGAACACCGGGGGCGGGAGTTTAAGCGGTTGGTTCATCAACGAAAGGCAGAGGAGGGATAGGATGCAGCATCTACCGCCCACCCCGCCAGAACCAGGCAGGAACCAACAGCCGCCTGTTCATCAGCAGCCCTGGGTGAAGGAGCAGCCATCTAAACAGCAGCAATCATATTATCAGCAGAAGAGCATTCCTGATGATGGATTTCAAGAGGAGGGGGGAGACCCACCGAAAGCAAAGGTCTCCGGCGCTGTCAAACTGTTGCTGTCTGTCTTAATTGTTGCGGCAACCCTGTTTTTCCTCAGATACTACTTGTTCACCATCAACAAAGTACATTTTACAGGTCTTCGTAAGTTTTCACAGACAGACGCCGCCCGGTTGACAGGACTAGACTCCGGTCTGTTTTATTTTACACTGACAGAAAACTTCGTCCAGGACAGCGTGGAGTCAAACCACTATTTTATTTATGAAAGCATGGCCAAGGTCTTTCCGAACGGCCTGTCGGTGAAGGTGATTGAGCGATATCCTTTTGCGTTCTTCACCCATTTGGGTGTGGGTTACATATTGGCACAGGATGGTTTTATCCTCAGGGAGACGCGCGATTTGAAAGAAGGCTCCCAGCTGATCCACGTGAATGGGCTTGCGGTTTGGGGCCAGCAGATTGTGGGCAGTTTTCCCAACAGCACTGATCCCTCGCAAGGCGACAGCATGATGTCACTGTTCCAGGAATTGGAGATGTGGGGCTTCAAAACAGAGATTGCAGCCATTGATATGTCTCAAACGCTGAATATATCCATGCAGACGAAGGATGGCTATACAATCAATTTGGGCAGCGAAGAGAACCTGCACGCAAAAATTGGCACGGTTGCCTCCGTGGTCAACGAGCTTAGAAGGCGCAAGATGACCGGGGGTATCATCGAAGCGACTTTGCCAGGTGAAGCAACTTATCGGTCTGAGCGGTAATCGATAAAATTAGAACAAAGTCTTAAAATTTGGAACATTCCATGGTATGTTTTGCGTGATTCCTTGAAAAGGCTTGCATAGATGTCTCAAAAAGGTTACAATAAACCGGCCAGACAATTGTTTGCTGTGCGGATTGCCAGCATTTGTTTTAATAGGCAAGAAAAACGCCCGAGAAATGGAGAGGTTTGCGATGAGGAGCACAATCAGCGTCATTGATTTTGGCACCAGCAAAATCGTTGCACTGATCGCGGAGGTCAGCGCCAGACAGCGCTGCGATATCATAGGTGCGGGTACAACCCCTTATGATGGGTACGCAAATGCGAGGTGGAACAACGGCAGCCAAGTAAATGAAGCCATCAGCACCGCAATCGCGAATGCTGAGGATCAGGCACGGGCAAATGTGAAGGCGGTTTACGCCGGGGTACCCGGCCAGTTTTCCAAGGTCTACTCCTTTGAGGTCAAGGTGGATTTACAGGGGGCAGATCCCCGCGTCACCAGCCGGGACATCGCCGCCTTGTTCGCGCTTGCGGATGAGCAGGTGCAGGGCATCCCCGGCACACCCATTCACCGCAGCCCGGCCTGGTTTGTGGTGGATGACGGCAAAAAGACGTTGGAGCCGCTCAACCAGCAGGGGAATGAGCTGCGCGCGCTGATTTCCTTTGTTGTCGCAGATCGTTTCTTCATTGAAGACATCACCCAGCGGCTGCTCGCCATAGGTAAAACTGCTGCCGGCTTCTTCTCCACCCTCATGGGGGAGGCGATGCTGTTTATTTCCGAAACCGACCGGGACCGCACTGCGCTGCTGATTGACATAGGCTACTTGAACACGGATGTCATGGCTGTGGAAGGTGATGCGATTATTTTCCATAAAACGCTTCCCTTGGGCGGCGGTCATATTGCCGCAGATTTAACTTACGGCCTTGAAGTGCCGCTGGACAGCGCGGAACAAATCAAGCGCAGCTATGAGTTTGGCCCCAGCAGCACCAAAACCAGTTTCGATGTCACGCTTTCCAATGGCGCGACGGAAACGTTCAGCCGTGACAAGGTATCAGAGATTCTGCTGCCTAGGGCTGATGAGATCTGTGAAGCCATCGTTAAGGCGGTGCGCGAGTCCTCTGTCCGCTTGGGCAACTGGTCGCCAGTCTATCTGACAGGTGGTGGCCTGGCCATCAACAAAGGCGGCCGCGAGTATTTATCCGAAAAAATGGAGCGCCCGGTGCGAGAGCTGCCGCGCAAAGCAGTGAAGCTGTCCAGCGCGATTTACTCCAGTTCACTGGGCTTGCTTGATTTAATTATTGACACCAAGAACACTGCCAATGCCGGCCAGTCGGGTCTGCGCGGTTTCCTGCGCGGGCTGCTAAACGGCTGATTCACCAACACAAGGATAAAGGGGGACATACCATGCAGGTTAAGCAGGTTGAGCCTGAAGTCACTACGAATTTCGCATCAATCAAGGTCGTCGGATGCGGCGGTGGCGGCGCCAACGCGGTCAACCGAATGGTGGAAGCGGGCTTAAAGGGCGTTGAGTTTATCGCGGTCAACACCGATAAACAGGCGCTTTCCACGTCCCGCGCCAACAAGAAGATCCAGATTGGCGAAAAACTGACCAAAGGCCTTGGCGCTGGCGCGGTGCCGGATATCGGCAAGCGCGCGGCGGAGGAAAGCCGGGAGGAAATTGCCCAGCACCTCAAAGGTGCGGACCTTGTTTTTGTCACTGCCGGCATGGGCGGCGGCACCGGTACGGGCGCTGCGCCCGTCGTGGCCGATATCGCCAGGGATTTGAACTGCCTGACCATCGCGGTGGTCACCAAGCCCTTCCAGTTTGAAGGCAAGCAGCGCATGCGCAACGCCGAAACCGGTATTAACGAGTTGAAGCAGTTTGTGGACACCCTGGTGGTCATCCCCAATGACAGGCTGCTGGAAGTCGTGGCCCGCGGCACCTCCATGCTGGAAGCCTTCCGCGTCGCGGATGATGTCCTGCGCCAGGGCATCCAGGGCATTTCGGACCTGATTGCCCTGCCCGCCCTCATCAACCTGGACTTCGCCGACGTGAAGACCGTGATGGAATCCGGCGGCATGGCCCACATCGGCATCGGTGTTGGCAAGGGCGAGAACCGCACCAGCGAAGCCGCCAAGGCTGCCATCGCAAGCCCGCTGCTTGAGACCAAGATTGACGGCGCGCGCGCCCTGCTCATCAACATCACCGGGTCTGAGGACATCGGCATCCTGGAGATCAACGAGGCCGCCAGGCTGGTGCAGGAGAGCGCGGACAGCGAGGCCAACATCATCTTTGGCGCTGGCATTGACAACAACCTGAAGGATGAAATCCACATCACGGTGATCGCGACCGGCTTTGAGAAGAGCGCCTTCCCCACCCGGGAATCCAAGAAGAAGCCCTTCCGTGCTTCAGTGCCCTATGGCAGCGCTACCGCCGCGATGAATCCCTATGAGAACCGCGCCGGGCTGGAGCGCCAGGACACAACTGGCTTTGAAGCGCCCTCTGTGCAAAACTTGTATGACAACCAGGAGGCAGCCTTCTTCCCGGGCACCAGCCGTCCCACCCCGCAGATGCAGGGGATGGGCGTGCCGCCGCCCGCTGCTGCGCCGCAAGGTTACCAGCCTCAGCAACCCTATCCCTACGTGCAGCAGGCGCCGCAGTTCCAAAACATCCAGCAGCAGCCGGGCGCTGCGCCCTATCAGCAGCCTGTGCAGCCGCAGCAATCCCAGCAGGCGGAGAAGGACGACCTGGGCGTGCCGGCCTACCTGCGCCGCAGCGTAAAAAAGTAACGCACCGCCCACTGAACCATTAAAAAAAGGGTATCATGGATATGGTATCGTCTTATAACAAGATGACAGGACCTGGAAAACACAAAAACACCCCGGAAGCACCCGGGTGTGCCAGGAAATGACGCTATCAAGGCATGCCGCGCGGCATGCCTTTAGCATAAGGAGGGCGCATGGAAAAGAAAACACCGCTATATGATTTGCATCTGGAACTGGGGGGCAAAATCGTCCCCTTCGCTGGCTACCTGCTGCCGGTGCAGTACCAAACGGGCGTCATCAAGGAGCACATGGCAGTCAGGACGGCTTGCGGCTTGTTTGATGTCTCCCACATGGGCGAGATTTTGATCAAAGGCCCGGACGCGCTATCCAACCTGCAGCGCTTTTTAACCAACGATTTTGCGGACATGGACATTGGCCGCGTGCGCTACAGCCCCATTTGTAATGAAAAAGGCGGCATCGTGGATGACCTGATTGTCTACAAGTTCGCGCAGGACGAGTACTTCCTGGTGGTCAACGCCGCCAACAAGGACAAGGACTACGCCTGGTTTACACAGCACGCCAAGGGTGATGTGCAGATTATTGACCTGTCCGATCACTACGCCCAGCTGGCGCTGCAAGGCCCCAAGGCGAAGGACATCCTGTCCAAATTGACGGACGCGGACAAACTGCCCACCAAGTATTACAGCTTTGTCCGGGATCTTGATGTATCCGGCGTTCCCTGCCTGGTCTCCCGCACCGGCTACACGGGTGAATTGGGGTATGAGCTCTACTGCGCGCCGGACAAGGTGGTGCAGTTGGCTAAAGCGCTGCTTGAAGCCGGGGCGGATGAGGGCCTCATTCCCTGCGGTCTGGGTGCCAGGGATACCCTGCGCCTGGAGGCGGGCATGCCGCTGTACGGCCACGAAATGAGTGATGAGATCACGCCCTTTGAAGTCGGCCTGGACTTCTTCGTCAAGATGGACAAGGACGACTTTATAGGCAAACAGGCATTACAGGACCTGGGCGAGCCACAGCGCGTCCGGGTGGGCCTTGTTTTGACCGACCGGGGGATTGCCCGGGAGGAGAGCGACGTGTATCATGAGGGCAGGAAGGTGGGCGTCACCACCAGCGGCACGCTGCTGCCCTATACCAACAAGGCAAGCGCCATGGCGCTTGTGCAAAAGGACATCGCGCAGGCGGATACCGAGGTAGAGATCGATGTGCGCGGCAGGCGCCTGAAGGCCAAAGTGGTAGACTTGCCCTTTTACAAAAGAACTTAATTGAATTATTTTAAGGAGGACTCTTATGAACATTCCCAAGAATCTGAAGTACGCGGCTACCCATGAATGGCTCCAGGTGGATGGCGACAAGGTCACCATCGGCATCACCGATTTCGCGCAGAAGGAACTAGGCGATCTGGTGTTCATCAACCTGCCCAATGTGGATGATGAAGTGGCAGTGGACGAAGCCTTCGCCGATGTGGAGAGCGTCAAGGCCGTCAGCGACATCATCAGCCCCATCAACGGCGTCATCTATGAGGTGAATGAAGCGCTGATGGACGCGCCGGAATTGATCAATGAGGACGCCTACGCTGCCTGGATCGTAAAGGTCAAGGACGTGACCGGGCTTGAAAACCTGCTGGATGCGGATCAGTACGCCGATCTCATCAGCAAGGAGGGCTGATATGGGGAGCTACCTGCCCAGTACCAAGGCGGAACAGCAGGAGATGCTAGAAGCCATTGGTCTGAAGGAATTGCGGGACCTCTTTGTTGACGTCCCCCGTGAGATGTTGCTGGAGGATTCCGTCAACATCGCGCCCGGCTTGTCAGAGCTGGGTGTGCGCCGCGTGATGGAAGGCATGGCCAAGAAAAACACCGTGTTTGATATCGTCCTGCGCGGCGCCGGCAGCTATGACCATCACATCCCCGCAATTGTAGGCACCGTCACCTCCAAGGAGGAGTTTTTGACCACCTACACACCCTACCAGGCAGAGATCAGCCAGGGTGTGCTGCAATCCATTTTTGAATACCAGACGATGATTTCCGAACTCACCGGCATGGATGTCAGCAACGCGTCCGTGTACGACGGCGCGTCCGCCGCGGCGGAGGCTGTGATGATGACACAAACCCGGGGCAGGGAGCGCGTCTATGTCGCTGAAACCGCGCACCCGGAAGTGATTGAAACCATCCGCACCTACTGCTGGGGGCGGGATGTGCCCTTTGAGCTGATTCCGCAAAAAGGCGGCGTGCTGGATTTGAGCGCGCTGGAAGACTTGCCAAAGGACACAGCCTGTGTCTACATCCAGCAGCCCAACTTCTTTGGCCAGTTTGAGGATGCCGAAAAGGCCGCGGAGCTGGCCCACGCAGCCGGCGCCAAGGCTGTTTTGGGCGTGTATCCCATCGCGCTGGGCATCATGAAAACACCGGGCGAGATGGGCTATGACATCGCGGTGGGCGAAGGCCAGCCTTTGGGAATCCCCATGAGCTGGGGCGGCC
>JAAYFC010000060.1 GCA_012728435.1 Clostridiales bacterium
GGTGTAGAGAGCCGCGTCCCCTGTGACGAGGTGATTGAAGCGATGTATCAAATCGGGCTTGGCCTATCCCCCACGCTTAAAGAAACAGCCCAGGGAGGCCTGGCAGCAACACCTACAGGCATGGCATGGAAAAAGATGCTGTGGCATACTGAGCCAAAAGAGTAATCTCAGTTAACCCTACCACCATTGGAGGACTGTTACAAAAATAACAGCCTCTTTTTTATCTACGTATCTAAAGCTTTCTTTGTAATTTTTTACAATGCAGCATCATGGCGGAAAATGTAGGCGTAGTGCCTCATGTCAAATTGAGCGCGAAAGCATCAACTGTGCCTCACTTAGTTTGAGCGCGAGCCCTGGCATCTGTAAGCAGGAAATTTCCGCGGGGATTGACTGGGAGGGGCGGTCATGCCAGGCTTCTGGCTGGGTCAGGCCCTTAGCCTGACCGTAAAGCTGACCCTGCATGGCCGCAGAGGCTCCCTGTCAATCCGAAAAGCGGACAATTTCCGGCGGAGGACAACCCATCTCGCCATTCAATCATACGGCAAGCGCATGTCATTTTAGATGGCAACAACCTTCACGCCTCCTTTCTGGTTTTTCAGACGGCGGGTTTTGACTTCTACCACTTGAGCTGTCAAGTGATCGGTCTTGTCTTTTGCCAGGGCGATCAGCATGCTTTGAAGACGCGTGATTTCACGCGTCAGCACGGCAGGGTTGATGGCATCCCTTGTTTGTTCAAGATCCCTGACTTGCCGGTCAGACAATATCCCTGATTTCAGCAGACGTGCCAGAGGTGTCTGTGGCCTATCATATACACGCTTGCGTTTGCCGGAGGCATCCGATGTCCAGCCTATCGGTTTTTTCGTGGCAGTGAAGTAATTCATCTTCTGACAGACGGCCTTCCATAAGGCGGACAGAACTTCCCGCTCCTCCTCTGTATCATAGCGGTAATGAAAGCCAAAATGGCGGACAACATGGTTATTCTTGGATTCCACATGCGCCTGGTCATTTTTTTTATAGGGGCGAGCTCGGGTGAAGAAGATCTGCTTGTCCGCTGCCCAGCTCACAACATCGTAGTTGATCAGTTCGCTGCCATTGTCACAGTCCAAGCCCTTTACCTGATAGGGTATGCTGTCCATCGCCGCGTCCAGGCCGGTACGGATATGAACGTGCGCGTTGTTGCGCAGTACCTCCAGCTCAACCCACCCGATGATGACATCTGTCAGCGTCAGAGTCCTGGCGAACTCACCTTTCAGCGTGGGCCCGCAGTGCGCGACGGTGTCTGCCTCAAAGAAACCCGGCTCTGTCTCCATTTCATCGCCTGCCTTGCGGATTTTGATGGAGTTGCGAAGGAGTGTGCCGGGCTTGGTCGTACTGATGCCTTTGAGTCTTAGTCGGTCGCGTTCTGTTTTCAAATATCGGTCTACTGTCGCAGCGCTCATGCTGAGCAATTCTTGGCGGATATTTTCTGTCCAGCCGTCCTGACCAAGCACCAGTTCTCCATGAGCCTCCAAAGATTCGATCCATTGGAGTCGGTCTTCGACCAGGTACTTCCCGCAGGGCATGCACATCATGCGCCACAACCAGACAAGCTTCTCCTTGGCAGCTGTACTGTATTTGGTTGTCCGGCTTTTTCTCCGGTCCATGCGCACGATGTTTTTAACGCCCAAGGTTTGGGAAGTCAGATAGCGGCGGGCGGAAGATCTGGCAAGACCCGTACTCTGGCAAAAATTGTCCAGAATACTCGTTTTCTCAGCCTTTTTTCCCCCTTGGTATGAGGTTTTTAGACGCTGGGTTACTTCGATTCGTGTTCCCATTGAGACTACTTCCTTTTTCATGTATTAATCATACTCAGTTCGCGCTCAAATATATCTGAGGCACAACTTGTTTTTCGCGCTCAATGTATGTAAGGTACGCCGGACCCTATTCTTTCTTGCAGACTTGGGGTATAATAAGTGTGAAGAGGGGGTGTGCGCATGAAACGTAAGAAGGTGCTGCTGACAGTCACCGGGATAACAGGTGAATTCGGAGAAACGGATGACGCTATGCGTTTGGTGACCACAGGCACTCTGAGCGGCGAGAACGATAAATGGAAATTGCGTTATGAAGA
>JAAYFC010000061.1 GCA_012728435.1 Clostridiales bacterium
CTGATACAGACTGCAAAACGGAAGGCAAGGGGCTTTCACACGTTCCAGGGCTATCGGATTGCAATCTTTCTGGCAGTTGGCAAGCTGGCGCTCTCCTATCCACAGCCCTGGTAAGTTTTCACGGAGTTAGGAGAAGAGGGGCCTGTTTAACCTTGTTGTCAAAGGAAAAGCAACTGGGTATAATCAGTTGTAATTTACAACTGATTAGGAGGAGTCCGGCATGCTCATCTGTGACATCAGCATCACGCACAAGTATGGAAAGCTGGCACTGGATGCTTTGCTTTCGCCTCTTCATCTGTGCTGGCAGGAGATGGTGGTGCTGCTGGTGCTGCATGAGTCTCCGGAAGCCCCCCAATCGCTGTTAAACCAGCTCTTGCAAACAGACAAGGGCAATGTCACCAAGCTGCTGAAACGCATGGAGGAAAACAATCTGGTGAAAAGGGATGTCAACAAGCAGGACAACAGGCGCAAGGACAATGCCCTGACGGAAAAGGGAGCCCGCCTCATCCCCGCCCTCAACAAAGCCCTGGCCGATTGGGAAAGCCTCTGCTTTGAGGGGCTTACCCCGGAAGAAATCTCTGTGTTTAACAAAGCAAGCTGCACCATCATGAACAACACCATGCACCACATGAAACAGACAGCAAAGGAGGAAACAATATGATCAAGCGATACCTGGTCACTGCCGCCGTGTTTCTGGCGATTGATCTGCTCTGGCTGGGCCTTGTTGCGCCAAAGCTGTACAAGCAGCACCTGGGCCACCTGATGGCAGAAAAAACCAATTTCCTTGCTGCCGGGGTGTTCTATCTGCTGTATGTGGCTGCCCTCCTGGTCTTTGTGATCAACCCTGCCATTGCGTCGGGCTCTGTCTGGCAGGCTCTCTTAAAGGGCGCCTTCCTGGGCCTGGTGATGTATGCCACCTATGACCTGACCAATCTGGCAACCCTGATGGATTGGCCGCTGAACATCACCCTGATTGACCTGCTCTGGGGCAGCTTTGTGACAGCTGCCACCAGCGGCATCGCGACCCGCATCTTTTTGTAAGAGGGCTTTGCCATGGCGTACACCATTGCACCAGGCGCTTTCCACCAGGCACTGCTCAGCGGCGCCAGCGGTGTGATCAGCAAGCGGGAGGAACTCAACCGCATCAACGGCTTTCCCGTGCCTGACCAGGACACTGGCAACAACCTGGCTTATATGATGCAGCATCTCAGGCAGCAGCTGACGCCAACTGCCAGTTTTGACGCGCTGCTTGGCAGGCTCAGCGAACTGTCTTTGATGGCAGCCCGGGGCAACAGCGGCGCCATTTTTCCCCAATATTTTTCGGGCTTTAGAGAAGCGATGCAAAAGGGGAAAGAAGGCTTTGCCAAAGCCCTGAGCTTGCAGAGCCTGTACAGGATGTTTCAAGAAGGATATGAAAGCGCCTACCGCTCCCTGCAACAGCCCCGGGAAGGCACCATCCTCAGTGCCATGTACAGCTTTAAAGAGGGTTTTCGCATGTCGCTGACCAAAAGCCAGGAGCTGGAAGCAGCCAGCCAGACTGCACTTTACCACCTGCAACAAGCGGTGGAGCACAGCATCACCTTCCTGCCCCAGCAGCGGGCCCTTCGGGCACCGGACGTCGGAGCCATGGCCTTCTATTATTTTGCAGAAGCCTTTCTGCTCTCCTTGTTGGGCAAGGCCCAGCGGGAGGAACCCCTTGCCGTCACCATCCCGGACCTGCCCCCTAAGAACAAGTTACCTGCCAATCCAGGCAGGCTCACCTACCGCTACTGTACAGAGGCATTAATAGAGCTTGCTGACAACACGGAAGTCAGCATGCAGTTAAAAGACAGCCTGACCGCCCTGGGGGACAGCCTGGTGGTGTCCACCGCAGGCAAGCTGGCCCGGGTCCATTTGCACACCAACCATCCAGCTCAGGCCATCGACCTGATAGAGTTCCTGGGCAGGCTGATGGAGGTTAAAACCGACGACATGCGAATGCAGCAAGCGCTGACTCAGAGCCATCCCGGCCAAATTGCGTTAGTGACCGACTCCATCGCAGATGTGCCCGAGGAACTGCTGGGCCCCCATGCCTATGTGCTGCCCCTTCATTTAATAGCCGACGGGGTTTCCTATCAGGACAAGTGCAATATTTCCTTTGACCGGGTCAAGCGCCTGTCTGGCCAGTTGACCAGCAGCCAGATGAACCTGGCCGAGCTCAGCGGATTTCTGGACCCCATCACGGCCGCCTATGGTCAGATGCTCATCCTCACCGTATCCTCTAGGATGTCCGGCATCCATGCCCGCTGCCGGGAGTACATGGCTCAGAAGCCAAAAGCGGACATCCGCCTGGTGGACTCCCGGCTCAACTCCGGCGCCCAGGGACTGCTGGCCCTGCACGCGGCCAGGCGCCTGCAAGAGGGCGCCAGCCTTCAGGAGGTGGCGGATGAGCTGGAGGACCTCAGAAAACGGACAAAAATCTTTGTCAGCTTGCCCAACCTCGCAGCCATGGTGGCCTCCGGCAGGCTGAACCGTCGCATCGGCAAGCTTTTGCTGGCCACCGGCTTCCGTCCCCTGGTCACCATCAACCGGGAAGGAGAAGGCAGCATTACCGGCCTCTCCTTCTCCCGGAAGAGAAGCGAACAACTGTTGATAAGGAAGTTGAAAAAGGACCGTATCCAGTCCTATGCGGTGGTCCACGTCAATGATGAGCAGCGGGCCCTGGCGGCAGCAAATGTGATTCAAAGAAAAATCGGGATGGCACCGGAATATGTCTGCGACATCTCCGCCATCGTAGCCAATTTCTCTGGTGAAGGCTCGTACGCAGTGGCGATGATTGAAAAGGAAAAGGAGAGAAAATGAAATACCTGCTGGTCTATGCCCTGTTGCTGGGGGGATTCTGCCTGGTGTTTCTGATGGGCAAACGGTCCCAAAAGCACGACCTGATCGATGTGTTCTGGGGCCTGGGCTTTGTGCTCAGCGCTATCCTTTCCTGGTTGCTGGGGAACAGGTCTGCGCCCGCCAGCGCCATCACCTTGCTGACCTTCCTGTGGGGAAGCAGGCTGACCCTGTATCTGGCCCGCAGAAATCTGGGCAAAGAGGAGGATTTCCGCTACCAGGCCATGCGACTAAGATGGAAAAAGCGGTTTGAGCTGGTCATGTTCCTGCGGATGTACCTGCTGCAGTTTGCCCTCAATGCCCTCATTGGTTTTCCCGTTGTATACACCAACCTGGAGGCATCCGGCACCCCCAGCCTGCTAATTTGCCTGGGCATTTTGATCTGGCTGACAGGTTTTCTCTTTGAGGTCATCGGGGATGAACAGCTGCGCAGGTTTAAGCAAAACCCCGACAACAAGGGCAAGCTCATCACCACCGGGCTCTGGGCCTGGACCCGTCACCCCAACTACTTTGGGGAAGCGCTGTTATGGTGGGGCATCTACCTGATCAGTTTGAGCGCAGACCCGGGCCGTTTCTGGCTGATCTTCAGCCCCATGGCCATCACCTTGCTGCTGCTGTTTGTATCCGGTGTCCCCATGCTGGAGAAGAAATATGAGGGCCGGGCTGACTGGGAGGCCTATAAAAGGCACACCAGCAAGTTCTTTCCCCTGCCGCCCAGGAATCTGCCATAGTCAAGCTGCCCCTCATTCCTCATGGGGCAGAAAACCCAGCCCGCACACCTCGTTATTCCCATTCAATACTCGCAGGCGGTTTTGTCGTGACATCCATCAGCACCCGGTTGACACCGGGGACTTCGTTGGTGATTCTACGGGACACCAGGGCCAGCAGGTCGTAGGGCACACGCGCCCAGTCCGCGGTCATGAAGTCATCGGTAGTGACGGCGCGGATGGCGATGGCGGTATCGTAGCTGCGACCGTCGCCCATCACGCCCACTGAGCGCAAGTTGGTGTTGACGGCGAAGAACTGGCTGACGCTTTTGTGCAGCCCCGCGTTTTCAAACTCCTCCAGGAGGATGGCGTCGCTTTCCCGGGTGATGTTCACCTTCTCCCGGGTGAGTTCCCCCAAGGTCCGGATGGCCAGGCCGGGGCCCGGGAAGGGCTGGCGGTCCGTCATCGCAGGGGGCAAGCCCAGCACACGGCCCAGCTCCCGCACCTCGTCCTTAAACAGGGTGCGCAGCGGCTCAATTAAGCTGGTAAAGCCAAGCTCTGCCGGCAGTCCGCCTACATTATGGTGGCTTTTAATGGTGACGGAGCCGGGAACGGCGCCGGATTCGATCACATCCGGGTAGATGGTGCCCTGGGCGAAGTGATCCAGCGCGCCCAGTTTTTGGGCCTCTTCACGGAAGACCGCCACGAACTCCGCACCGATGATTTTGCGCTTTTGCTCCGGATCGGTGATGCCTTTTAGCTTCTCAAAAAAACGGTCGGAGGCGTCAACAGCAAAAAGGTGCGCCGGAAAATGGGCTGTGAAGACCTCCGAGGCCAACTGGGCCTCATTTTTGCGCATAAAGCCGTGGTCCACCAGCACGCAATAGAGGCGGTCCCCGATGGCTTTTTGAATCAGGGCAGCGACCACCGCGCTGTCCACACCGCCGGAGAGCCCCAGCAGGACCGTGCCCTCCCCCACTGCGCTCTTAATCTCCTCAATCGCGCGGGTAGCGAAGCTGTCCATGTACCAATCCTGATGGCATAAGCAGATGTCCAGGACAAAACGGCGGATGATGGCCTCCCCCAGCAGGGAATGTGTGACCTCCGGATGAAACTGCACGCCATACAGGCGGGCAGGCGCGTTTTCCATCGCCGCGATGGGACAGGTGCCCGTTGCGGCTGTGGCGATAAAACCATCCGGCAGGCTGGCGACTTGCTGGGAATGGCTCATCCAGCTGTCGCTGACTGGTTTTAAACCGGCAAAGAGCCGGCTATCCGTGTTGAGGGTGACCTCACTTAGCCCGTACTCCCCCTTGCTGGCGCGCGCCACGCTGCCGCCCAGTGCCTTCGCCATGATTTGCATGCCGTAGCAGATGCCCAGTACGGGAATCCCCAGCGTGAGAACCGCCGGGTCAAACCACAGCGCACCTTCATCATTCACGGACGCGGGCCCGCCAGAGAGGATAATGCCCGCGGGGTTTAGCGCCTTCACCTCATCAATTGGTGCATCACAGGCCAGCACCTGTGAAAAAACATGAGCCTGACGCACGCGCCGCGCGATCAGCTGCGTGAACTGGCTGCCAAAGTTTAGGATGACAATGGGTTGGCTCATGGTACCTCCTGGCGGTTGTTTCATCTGTTCCGGTTGATTTGAAAACCCCTGCTTTTTGCAGGCTGTAACCGCTTCTATAAAGCAGGGGTGTTTTGTTCACTTTCTACTTGAAAAGATCAGGCTTCGTTTTCGATAAAGATTTGACAAGCTTTCATCGCGTCCAAAGCGGTCTGATGGCTCTGCGGTGTCACACCGGCGCAGCAGGCCGCATCCACGATGACCTTGACCTCCGGCAGCGCAGCCTTGAGGATAATGGCGTTTGAAATGACACAGATGTCCGTGCACAGACCCACAAAGGTGATGGAAGCCAGCGGGGTTTTGGCGTTGATGCGCTGGATTTCCTCTGCCAGCTCTAATGAGCCGAAGCTGGGCTTGTCCAAGGCCGGCAGGATCCGCAGCGCTTCCAAATCTTTTTGGATTTCCCATCCCTCTGTGTCCCGCTGGCAGTGGCTTACAGGAAGCAGGGCGCCTTCCTGGCTAGACATGTACCCCTCATCATGCGTGTCGCGCGTGAAGAGCACAGGACCTTGATGGTTCTTGACCTTTTGCACGACCTTTTGGACGATTGCCTGCGCTTCCTTGGTGCCCAGGGACCCGGTGATAAAATCGTTTTGCATGTCCACCACCAAAAGCAGGTGGGTGGACGGAGCCTTGCTGCTCTTACTCAATTTTGCTGCCATCCGCGTTGAAGAGCGGGAGGTATTCCAGATACAGGATATCGTCACGCTCCTTGGCAGGCCCTTCCGCCAGGATGGCCATTTTGCCAACGACGATGCCGCCAGCCTCTGTCACCAGCTTTTCAACAGCCTTTAAGGATTCACCGGTGGAGATGACGTCGTCCACAATCAGCACGCGCTTGCCCCGCATGAAGTCCGCATCGTCCTGGTCGATGAAGAGCATCTGCCGGTTGGCGGTGGTGATGGAGGTCACCTCGGTGGAGAAGGCGTTTTTCATGTACAGCTTGTGGGCCTTCCGGGCAATCAGGTAGCGGTTTTCCCGGTTCTGCCGGGCCATCTCATAAACCAGGGGAATGCCCTTGGATTCTGCCGTAATCAGCACATCATGGTCCGGGGCAATCTTGAGCAAATCCCGGGCGCAGGCGATGGTGAGCTCCACATCTCCGAAAATGACGAAGGCAGCGATGGTGAGCTGCTCGTGAACCGGGCACAGGGGCAACTTACGGGTGAGGCCAGCGACTTGAATGGTGTATTCCATGTTTCCTCCAATGTTAAATAGACCTTGTAAAAAGGGCGCGCAATTGCTTTGCTTTTTACTTGTTGATTGTAAAAGCAGCGGGACAAATTGTCAATCAATTCAGAGGAGCGAACCGCCTTTAGGATGATGAACACACCGCAGCGCGCGTTTTAGGAATCAAAGGTTTTAATAGCTCTACCAGTTGCTGCCCCAGGGCATTTCACTGTCATGCAGGCCGCAGCCGGGGCACACCCCGCCAACAGGGAACATGCTGCCGCAGTTGGGGCACTCCTCGCGGTCGGATTGCCAGGGCCGCTTTTTTTTGCGGGGCGCGTCACTGTTGCCCGGTGACAGCAGAAGATCCACCAGGGATTCATCCTCAGGATTGATGTCAAACAGTGCATCCAAGATGCCAGGCTCCTGCTTTTTATCCATTCCGCCCTCCTTGCTTTTCAAATCATCTACAGATATCATAGCAGATTTTATCGCGCCTGGGGAGATAGAGAGCCTTGGCGGTATTGACAATCATCGTATGCGCTGTTCGCCAGGCCCTGTTGACATCCAGGGCTACAAGTCATAGATTGATGGTGTCATCATCAAGCAAGACGGAGGATTTATAGGATGCCCAACAGCGCCAGGTTTGATACCTCGACTGGTTTTGCCCCTGAGCCTGTCAACGCAGCCATTGAGCGCATGAACAAAGAGCGTCTGGGCACAGCAAAGGGGCTGGTGTGGGGCGGCGCGGTGTATGAAGGGCTTTACATGGACAGTTTTCCACGAATCCTGTTTTTAATGAAAGAAGCCCATTGCCAAAGCCCCCAGGAAGTCTGGGGAATGCCCTGGCACCTGAAAAACCAGGTGGAAGGGCGCGTGGACGGCCCCCTGAAGGAGCCGCGGTTTTATAAAACCTGGCGTTTTTTAGGCTGTATGATGGCTGGTATCACGGGCAAGATGCCCAGCTATCAAAGCCTGATGGCTAATGGCCCTGACGCCTTCGACTACATCTGCAAGCAGGGCCTGTCCAAAACCGCTGTCCTGAACATCAAGAAAACACCTGGCACCAGCGAAAGCAACAGCAGGGAACTGATGGCCTACCTTAAAGAGCCGGCACACAGCCAGCTGCTGATGGACGAGCTGTCCATGCTGGCACCGCAGCTTGTCATTTGCAGCGGAAACTATGACATCCTGCGCAGCTGCCTGCCGGATGTCAGGGAGAGGGAATGGCCCTGCGGGGCCAGAACCTTCATCACCGCGGGATCAAACGCGGTGTTCCTGGAATTTGTACATCCCAGCATCCGCGGGGTAAAACGCAATGTGCTGTATACCTACCTGCAGTGCGCTTGCTACGACATCATGACTGCCTATGGCTGGCTACATTGACGTCCATATAGCCTGGCGCATGCGTTCTAGTTCAAACAAGCCTGAGTATACCCTTGCCTGTTTAAACAGGCAGGGGTGATTTTGCTTTCAGAAATCTATCTGGATGGCTATGCTTCCAGCTTGTCAAAATGTTGTTCCAGGATGGCAAGCAGTTTGTCCAGGCTGTCGATGGTGTTGATCTGTGCCCGGGTGGCTGCTGCCCCGTGGGTGCCCTTTAAATACCAGGCAAAATGCTTGCGCATTTCAATCAATGCCCAGTGTTCGCCCTTAAAACTCACCATGTCCTGCAGGTGGGAAAGAGCGGTTTTTAGGATTTCCTCCGCGCTGGGGGTGCTGGGCTCCTCCCCGCGCAGAACTTGTTTAATCTGCCCAAACAGCCAGGGGTTGCCCAGGGCGCCGCGCCCCACCGCAATGCCGTCCGCGCCAGTCTGGTTAAGCAGCACCTGCACGTTTTGCGGCGTAAATACGTCACCATTGGCGATGACAGGGATACTGACCGCCTGTTTCACCTGGGCGATGACGCCCCAGTCGGCCCGCCCGGCATACTGCTGCTGCCGCGTGCGCCCATGCACGCACAGGCTGTCCGCGCCGGCTGCTTCACACATCTTGGCAAAATCCACCGCGTTGATGTGGTTGCTGTCCCAGCCGATGCGCATCTTGACGGACAGCGGCTTGGCGGTCGCCTTGCGCACCGCGCGGATAATTTGCTCACTGCGCGCAAGGTTTTTCATCAGCGCGCTGCCGCTGCCCGAGCCCGTCACCTTGGGGGCGGGGCATCCAAAGTTGAGGTCGATGCCCTTGTACTGTGGCAGCAGGGATACCCGCGCGGCGGCACCCGCCATAATGTCCGGCTGGTGGCCGAACAGCTGGATGGTCAGGTTGCGCTCGCGCTCATGGAAGGCCAGCAGGTGCTGGTAGGCGCGGCTGTCGCTGGGCGCCTGCAGCAGGCCCATGGCACTCACCATTTCCGTGACCAGTTCGTCCGCACCGCATTCCTGGCAGCGCAAACGAAAAGGCCAGTCGGTGATACCGGCCATGGGAGCGAGCATTAATACAGGTGTTTTTTGTGGGTACTCTGTCATGGTTTACGGCGTGTACGCCCGTTCGTTTCTCAGTTCGCGGATATGCCACTGGCCGTTTTCCCGCACCATAATCACATCATAGCGCGCGGAGGGCCAACGCGGCGGGGACCACTGCTCCTGCGGAATCTTCTCCTTGAAGCTGGCCTTGATGCGGCCGTCGATGCCGGGCACCTGCTCCGTGATGGTGGCACGGGCAGTGTCCTCCCAGGGCCAGGTCCACATCCATTCCATCCGGAGCCTGTGGTCAATGCCCGTAATCTGGTAGGGCTCATAGGGGTTGGTTCCCTCACGCATGGTGGCCAGGCGCTTGTCCAGCGGCAAATATGCCTGGGAGAAATACTTGTGCAGCTCCTCCCCATCGCTGTTCATCATCACGGTGAGCGCGCGCTGCGCCATGCCGTCCTTGATGATGACGTAGATGTTGGCGGCGTTCATGGAAAAATAAAAGGCAATGGTCATCAAGCCCAAAATACTGGTGATGATGATGAGCCGTTTGGCAATAAACCAGATCAGCCGCCGCAGTTTTTTCATGCTTTAAATCCTTAGGGGTGCA
>JAAYFC010000062.1 GCA_012728435.1 Clostridiales bacterium
ACGCCTACCAGCGCGACGACCCGCGCGCGAAACAGGCGGTGGACGCGTTCTGCTACCAGCTGCGCAAGCAGATTGGCGCGTATGTGGCCGCGCTGGGCGGCGCGGAAGCCATCGCCTTCACCGGCGGTATCGGGCAAAACAGCCCCATCGTGCGCGGGTTGGCGCTCCAGGGGCTGTCCTGCATGGGCATTGTGATCGATGAAGCCAAAAATCACGCCGCCCAGCCCGGCGATGACATTTCGGTTGACGGTTCCCCGGTGCGCATCTTTGTGGTGAGCACCAACGAGGAAATCATCATCGCGCGCAAGGCGAAGCGGTGGTTGGAGCGTAAGGAAACCCAATGAACCACCCATGCTTAAGCCGATTCGCCGCCCAACGATTGCTCCGCGAAAATTACGTCTGCGATTTCCCGAAAAGCGCTTGACCTGTACGCAGCGCGAACCTCTAGAGTATGGATGTGAGACCGATAAGCCTGGTCGTTCCACAGACTCAAACTCTCAGACCAGTACAGGAGGAGGCAAAGTGGATGTTGCTGAATGAAGTGGCAATCAAAGTCGGAATGACGAAACGAAGCTAAAGGTTCCTGCTATTATGAAGCTGGGGAGCAGGTTTGTAGGTACTTTTTCGCGCGAGCGCAGAACCGCGGAGGAAATGATCGCCCGTTATCGGGACATGAGGGAAAGTGAATACGAAAACCTGAAAGAACAGGTTCGGCAAGGTGTCAAAGTAAAAAGCGGGATGATGGAGAGTGCTGAAAGAATTGTGTAAACCTCCGAAGATGGATAGAATCAAAGTACGGAGGGAAAACACATGAATAAACGGGAAAAGAGTCCGCTGCGCAAGCTCATAGACGAGCGGGGCATCAGAGACCTGGAGGGGGTACATGCGCTGGTCAAGGAGTTGACCAGCGGGCTGATTCAGGAAATCATGGACGCGGAACTGGAAGACGAATTGGGGTACAGCAGGTACGATTACCGCAACAAGCAAACCAGCAACAGCCGCAACGGTCATTACAAGAAAACAGTCAACAGCAGTCAAGGGGAGATCGAGCTGAACGTCCCCCGGGATCGCCGGGGGGAGTATGAGCCGGTCATCGTGCCCAAGCATGAAATGGATATTTCAGCCATTGAGGACAAGATCCTGTTCCTGTACTCCCAAGGCACGTCAACGCGGGATATAGAGAAAGCCATGCAGGAAATGTACGGAATTGAGGTGGACGCGAGCCGCGTATCCCGCATCACGGACAAGCTGCTGCCGCTGATTCGGGAATGGCAGAACCGTCCGCTGGAGAGTGTATATGCCATGGTGATGCTGGATGCTATCCACTACAAGGTTCGTGAAGAAGGAACGGTAGTACGCAAGGCGGTCTACATCGGCATCGGCACAGACCTGGATGGCAGGAAAGATGTATTGGGCCTGTGGATAGGCGCGACGGAAAGCGCTAAATATTGGCTTGGGGTACTGAGCGGTCTAAAGAACCGAGGTGTGGAAGATATCCTGATCGCGTCGGTGGACGGGCTGACGGGGTTCAGCGAAGCCATTGCCGCCGTGTATCCGAAAACGGACGTCCAGCGGTGCGTCATACACCAGATCCGCAGTAGTACACGGTATGTGTCATACAAGGATGTGAAGGCGTTTACAGCAGCGTTGAAGCCGATTTACAAAGCACCCACAGAGGAAGCCGCGCTGGCCGCTCTGGATGAACTTGAAACGGCGTGGGGCGCCAAATATCCTGCCGCGATCAAGAGCTGGCGCACTCACTGGGATGAACTGTCGACGATGTTCAAGTATCCCGAGGAGATCCGGCGGATCATCTACACGACCAACGCGATTGAGAACTTTAACCGGCAGCTGAGGAAAGTGACGAAAACAAAGGCTGCGTTTGTCAGCGATGACGCGCTGCTCAAGCAGCTTTACCTGGTAGTAATGCAAGTGACTGAAAAGTGGACCATGCCGATAAAGGCCTGGGGGAGCATCCTGGCACAGCTCATGGTGGTGTACGGCGATAGAGTACGGATGCCGCTGTGAGGAGGACGAACACGGACGCCGCCGGCCGTCAAGGGACGCTGCGCTTTTGCCCTTGACTGCCGACGTCCCCCGTGTTAGGTTGCAGCCAAGGGGGCAAGGACAAGCCTTGCCCCGCAACAACGAAGCCACCTCAAGAAGGTTTACACAAAATATGCGGCACTACCTCTTGTTGCGCCAGTCGTCCTCACCCATCAGGGTGTCCAGAGACCAATGAAGCTTGTTCTCGATCCCCCAA